>JANLTS010000192.1:0-16440 GCA_031363045.1 Hyphomicrobiales bacterium | reverse complement strand
GCGGCAGGGCGTGCACTTGCCGCAGGATTCAATCGCACAGAACTCCATGGCGAAACGCGCCTGCGCCGCCATGTCGACGCTATCGTCGAACACCACGAGGCCGCCGTGGCCGACCATGGCACCGGCTGCCGCGAAGGCTTCATAGTCCATCGGCATGTCAAGCTGTGAGACCGGAACATAGGAGCCGAGCGGACCGCCGACCTGGATGGCACGGACAGCCCGACCCGAATGAGTGCCGCCACCGAAATCCTCCACCAGCTGGCGCAACGTGATGCCGAAGGCTTTCTCGACGAGGCCGCCGTGCTTGATGTTACCGGCGAGCTGGAACGGCAGGGTACCGCGCGAGCGGCCCATGCCGTAGTTCTTGTAGGCCGTACCACCCTCGGCGAGGATGAAGGGCACGGCGGCGAAGCTCAGCACGTTGTTGATGACGGTAGGCTTGCCGAACAGGCCCTGCAGCGCCGGGATCGGTGGCTTTGGCCGCACCATGCCGCGGCGGCCCTCGAGGCTTTCGAGCATGGCGGTTTCTTCGCCGCAGATATAGGCGCCCGCGCCACGGCGGACTTCGAGGTGGAAGGTTTTGTCCGTACCCTGAATGTCGGGGCCGAGCCAGCCAGCCTTGTGCGCGGCGGCGATGGCCTCTTTCATGATGTCGATGGCATCAGGATATTCGGAGCGGATGTAGACCAGTCCACGCGTCGCACCAACAGCGATTCCGGCGATTGTCATGCCCTCGATCAGCATCAAGGGATCGCCTTCCATCACCATGCGGTCGGCGAAGGTGCCGGAGTCGCCTTCATCGGCGTTGCAGCAGATGTATTTCTGATCCGCCTTGGCATCGAGAACCGTCTTCCACTTGATGCCGGTGGGAAAGCCCGCACCACCACGGCCGCGGAGACCAGACTCTGTGACTTCGGCGACGATGGCTGCGCCACTGAGACCGAGGGCTCTCTTCAGTCCCTCGAACCCGCCATGCGCTACATAGTCCGCAACCGACACCGGATCGGTGATGCCGCAACGCGCGAAGGTCAGGCGCTCCTGATTCTTCAGATAGGGATGATCCTCGATGTTGCCGAGGCAAAGCTTGTGCGCGCCGCAGGTGAGGAAGCCAGAGGCCGAAAGCGAGGCGACATCAGTTGCCGAGACCGGGCCATAGGCGATGCGGCCTTGAGCGGTTTCAACCTCAACCATGGGCTCCAGCCAGAGCAGCCCGCGCGAGCCGTTGCGAATGACTTGAACGCCAGAGAGTTTGGCGATTTCTGTGGCCACCTCGTCGGCGCCCACTGAGCGGGCGGCTGAATCGCGCGGTACGTAGACCTTGATCATGCCCGGCACTCCGCCGCGATCTTCTCGAACCGCGCCTGATCAACCCGCCCCACCATCTTGCCGTCAACCATGATGGCCGGGGCCAGCGCGCAATTCCCGAGGCAATAGACGGCCTCGATGGTCATGGCACCGTCCGCCGTGGTCTGACCCAGCTTCACCTGCAGGAAACGCTCGATCATCGCCACGAGTTCATTGCCCTTCATCGCCTGGCAGGCTTCTGCAAGGCAGACCTTGATGACATGGCGGCCGGCCGGCTCGCGGCGGTAATCATGGTAGAAGGTGACGACGCCATGCACCTCGGCGCGCGACAGGTTCAGCGCCTTGGCAAGGGCGGGGAGCGCTGCATCCGGCACAAAACCCAATTCCTCCTGCAAATCATGGAGGATTTCAAGCAGCGCATCTGGCTTGTTGCCATAGCGCAATGCCATTTCCCGCGCGGCAACCGCTTCGCTGGGGACAAGGTCGATCAAGGTGTGTTTTCCGGCCATGCCGCCTTATGAACCAAAGGCTTGGGTCAATCCAATCGCTCCCGCCTATGGGCTCATAGATGCGGCGTATCGGGGGCATCGCCGATCAAGCCTTGAGTTTCCTCGCCGAAGCGAAAAGCGCCGAGATCAGCGGCGACAGCGGTTCGCGCGGCAGACCGACGAGGCCGACGCCGTGTTCGACCTTGGGTTCCACCAGGGGTACGGCCTTGACGCCTTCCAAGTGGCCCAGCACGTTGATGAAATACTCCGGCATAATCGAGGCCAGCCCCATGGACTTGACCGAGGCCAGGAGGTTCATGATCGAATTGGTCTCGAGCCGGGGCGAGGGGTGCGCATTGGCGGCGAGGAACGCCCGGTCAATGATGCGGCGGTTCTGCATGTTGGGAGTCAGGAGGCAGAGCTTCTCCTGCGCCGCCTCGAGCCAGGTGACCGACGATTTGTCCGCATGCGGACTGACATCCGAGACGAACAAGCAATAGTGCTCGCGATACAGCGGCGCCTGCATCAAGCCAGCGACCGGTTCATTGTCGAGATAGGTGATGCCGGCATCGATCGAGAAATCATGCAGGTTGCGGAGGATTTCTTCCGAGCTCTGCGACAGCACGGTGAATTCGACCATCGGGTTGTCTCGCTCCATAGCGCGGGTGAGGAGCGACACCATGGGCAGGGCCGACGGAATGACGCCCAGCACCAGGCGGCCGACGATCTCGCCCTTCTTGGAACGGATGGTGCCGAGTTCCTGTTGCAGCGATTGCCAGTTGTCGAGAATGAGATGCGCCCATTTCAGCACCCGGTCGCCTTCCGGTGTCAGTCCGATGTAGCGTTGGCCGCGTTCGACAATCGGAACGCCTAGCTCCTGTTCCAGTTGGCGGATGCGCCCCGATAACGTCGGCTGCGTCACATGGCAGGCCTGGGCGGCGCGGGTGAAATGCTTTTCACGCGCCAGGGCGGCGAGATATTGCAGTTGGCGGATGTCCATGTCTGAGCAATAGCGCCGGGGTTCCGTACCGCAAGATCAAAACAAAATTCCTGTACTAGGGAAATAGTCCTTGACAGCGCGCGCTCGTTGGGGTAGACAAGGGCATACTCCACAAATGGGTCAAGAGATGAGCGGCGGCAATGATGAGCCTCCGGCCGATGGCTTTTGGGCTGCGGCGCGGAAACGTTATGAAGACGGGCGCGAGGCGGTTGCGGCGATTGCCGCCGAAGCCGGGATCAGCGCGCAAGCTCTGACGAAGCGCGCCAAGGCACATGGCTGGGAGCTGCGGACAGCGCGGAAAGTGAAGGCCGTTGGCACCCGCGAGACCATTGCCAGGCTGAAGGCATTGTTGCAGCGCCGCTTGTCGGAACTGGAAGCCCAGATCGGCGACCTGACCGAACAGGTGACGGCGGTGTCGAGCGAGCGCGACATCCGCGCCATGAATACGTTGGTGCGAACCCTCGAAAAGGTGCTGGAACTTGAACGCAAAGAGCGAACCCAGCGCAAACGCCAGCGCAGCGCCGAGCGGTTGTTTGATGACGCCGAGCGTGAAGCACTTGCGCTCAAGCTTGAGGGGCTTGCTCTTGAACTCCAGCAAACCCGAGCGGCAGTGGACGCTGAAGCGTCTGGTTCTCGGGGAGATGCGGGCGCTGAACCGCGACTGGCGGAATTGGGGGCGGGAGGAAAAGCAGCTTCCGCCTGACGGATTGGTGTGGCGGAACTGGCTGATCCTCGGCGGGCGTGGTGCTGGAAAGACCCGCGCCGGAGCCGAATGGGTGCGGGCCCAGGCATTGGGACTGTGGCCCGAGCTTGGCCCGCGCGCCGAACGCATTGCCATCATCGGCCCGACCTTCGATGAAGTGCGCCTCGTGATGATCGAGGGCAAATCCGGTTTGCTTGGCATTCACATGGATGACGAGCGCCCGAAATACGAACCTTCGAAACGCTTGCTGACCTGGCCCAACGGCTCGATCGCCCAGGTGTTTTCGGCCGATGAGCCCGAGAGCCTGCGCGGGCCGCAATTCGATGCTGCCTGGTGCGATGAACTGGCCAAGTGGAAACAGGCCAGCGACGTGTGGGACATGCTCACCATCGGCATGGGCGGTTACATCGGTGGAAGGTCACTGGAAAAGGTGGCAGGCTTGGTGACGGGGGGTGTAGAGGGTGGAGGCAAGAGCGGTTCCAAAACTCGTAATACTCCGGCAAACCATTGAAATAATAGGGCAAGCCCCCATGTTCCTGAAACTGTGATTTGGATCACAGGTCCATTCATCTTCAGTTCAGCTTGGCCTCGCTAAAAGCAGGGTCGAAAGGAATTTAGGGGCCCATGCGTAAGTTTCTCGCCATTGCCGTTATCGCGCTGACCGCCGCTTTTGGGGCGGGATTTGGAGCGGATTCTGCTGATGCGCAGGTTCGGATCAAGATCATGACCAATCCGGGCATGGGCGCGCCCAAGCTACGGGGCCCCAAGATTCCGCGCGTCACGCCGGTGAAGCCCAAGTTCAACTTCTTGCCACCCTCGGCTGCCATCAACCGTGCGCTGAAGATCATGCCGAACGCTAAGCCGATCGGCGTGAGGCTGCAGGGCCAGACTTATATTGTCAGATTGAAAACCCGTGGTACGGTTGCCAAAATTGGCGTGAATGCGGTTACCGGGGTGGCTTCGCCCCTGTAACAGCCGTTTTGGGGTTCTAATCATGAGGCTTCTCGTCGTCGAAGACGATCCGGACATCAACCGTCAGATCGTCACTGCCCTGCAGGATTCAGGTTACGTCGTTGATTCGGCCAAGGATGGCGAGGAAGGCCACTTCCTGGGCGATACCGAGCCTTATGACGCGGTGGTGCTCGATCTTGGTTTGCCGGTTCTCGATGGTGTCAGCGTTCTGGAAAAATGGCGCCGCGCCGGGCGCAAGATGCCGGTTCTGATCCTCACCGCCCGTGACCGCTGGAGCGACAAGGTGGCGGGCTTCGATGCCGGCGCTGACGACTATGTCGCCAAGCCCTTTCACATGGAAGAAGTTCTGGCCCGGGTGCGCGCGTTGTTGCGGCGCAGTGCCGGCCACGCCACCAGTGAGCTGACTTGCGGGCCAGTAACGCTCGACACCAAGAGTGCCCGCGTCATCGTCAATGGCACCGCAATCAAGCTGACGTCGCTGGAATTCCGGTTGCTGGCCTATCTGATGCACCACAAGGGCAAGGTGGTGTCGCGCACCGAACTCGTCGAGCATCTCTATGACCAGGATTTTGACCGCGACTCAAACACTGTGGAAGTCTTTGTCGGCCGGTTGCGCAAGAAGCTCGGTGTCGATGTGCTCCACACCATCCGCGGCATGGGATATTGCATGACCGAGCCGGATAATGCGGCCTAGGTCACTTTCGGCCCGGCTGATCATCTCGTCCGCCATCGTCAGCGTTGTATTGTTGGCGGCGACAGGTGTGCTCCTCGCAGGGTTGTTTCAGAGTGCGTTGGAGCGCAACTTCGATGCCCGCCTGCGCGCCGTTCTTGACGGGCTGTTGGCCAATGTCGAGGTCGACACTGACGGCATTCCCGTGCTTTCCGGCGAAATGGCCGACACGCGTTTCACGCTGCCATTGTCGGGCTGGTATTGGCAGGTGGTACCTCTGGCCGACGGCAACGGCGCCGACCTCGCTTCATTGTCGTTGCTCGAGCAGCGGCTTGAACCCGACGCAAAATCACTGACCGTGCGCGGCACCGATGGTGTCGCCAGCTTCTATATGTTCGACGGTAATGGCGCCAGTCTGCGCACCATCGAACAGGTGTTCCAGCTGCCGGGAAGCCAGAACAGCTTCTCGGTTCTGGTGGCTGGAAACTTCGATGAGCTGCGCGACGAAGTGAGCGCCTTCCAGCGCGGGCTGATTGCCAGCCTTGTACTGCTTGGCATTGGGCTGCTGCTGGCGATCTTCCTGCAAGTGCGATTCGGGCTGCGGCCGCTCGGCGCCCTGCAGACCAGCCTCACCGCCATCCGCGAAGGCAAGGCCGAGAGACTGGCGGGCGAATTTCCGGCCGAAATCCAGCCGGTCGCCGAAGAATTGAACCTTCTCATCCAGTCCAACGCCGAAATCATCGACCGCGCCCGCACCCAGGTGGGCAACCTCGCTCATGCCTTGAAAACCCCGCTCAGTGTATTGACTAACGAGGCCGCGGCCCAGAAGGGACAGCTCTCGTCCAAAGTGTTGGAACAGGCGCAAGTGATGCGCGACCAGGTCAGCCTCTATCTCGACCGCGCCCGCCGCGCCGCCCGCGCCCAGGGCCTGGGCGCCGTGACAGAATTGAAACCGGTTCTCGATGCGTTGGCCCGCACGCTGGAACGCATCAACCGCGACAAGGGTGTGACCGTGACAGTCACATGCGAGGAGGGGTTGAAATTCCGTGGCGAACGCCAGGACCTTGAGGAGATGGTGGGTAATCTTCTCGACAATGCCTGCAAATGGTCGCGGGGCCAAGTCGAGGTTCGGGCCGAAATGTCGCGTGACGTCCATACTTCGGGCCGCATCTGGCTCAAACTTGAGGTTGACGACGACGGGCCGGGTTTGCCGGCGGACAAGCGGGCCGAAGCTGTGAAACGCGGGCGGCGGTTGGACGAAACCAAGCCGGGCTCTGGCCTTGGCCTGTCAATCGTGACTGAAACCGCGACGATGTATGGCGGCACGTTGACACTCGATGACGCGGCATTGGGTGGCCTCAGGGTCATAATGATATTGCCCGCTGCCGTTTAACCAGGTTGTGGCGAGATCGAATTGTCCTGTTGAAGCGGCGTCGTTTACCACATTTTGTGGGGAGTTTAAGAAACCAGGATTGCGAAGCGGGTTTGCATCCCGGCTCAATCCGAACTATAAACCTATGGGTGTTTCTCTTTTGATTTCGAGCCGTTGTAGGGATTTGCGAGGAATGAGCCCAAGTCATCAGCCTTGAAATCGGTTGCTTTTTCAACACGTGATGTTCGCAGGATACCCCCGGTCGCGAACTCACATGTAGAGGGCGGGCCAGTGATGGTCCGTCCTCTTACTCATTTCAGGCTTCCTGGGGGCTCGCCACGATGTTGTCGATGACCGGGATGCCACGCTCGCGGTAAGGGGTTCGGCCATAAAAGGCGCGGTAGCATTTCGAGAAATGCGATGGCGAGGAAAAGCCGCAGGCCAGCGCCACATTGATGACCGACATGTCGGTTTGCAGCAGCAAAGAACGCGCTTTCTTGAGTCGGAGCTCGAGATAATAGCGCTTCGGCGAGCGGTCGAGATAGCGCCGGAACAGGCGCTCGAGTTGCCTTGTCGAGAGGCCGGCCTGCTTCGCCAGGATGGAAGGCGACAGCGGTTCCTCGAGATTGTCCTCCATCTCCTCAATGATGCCGACGAGTTTCGGGTGCCTGGCGCCGATACGGGCCGGCAGTGACATGCGCTGATGCTCGCTGTGGTGCCGGATCGGCGAATGCAGGACGCTTTCTGCTACGGCCGAGGCGAGTTCCGGTCCATGCTGGCTGGCGATCAGCGTCAGCATCATGTCGAGTGCTGTCGTGCCACCGGCACTGGTGAAACGGTCACGGTCGATTTCGAACAGCCCACCCGTGGCGTCGAGATCGGGGAAGGCCTCGGAAAAGCCCGGCAGGTTTTCCCAATGAAGTGTGCAGCGATAGCCATCGAGCAGGCCAGCCTCGGCCAGCACATGCGCGCCCGTGCAGACTGCCCCGATATCGGAGCCTTTGCGGGCGACTTTTCGCAACCAGGCGATGAGCCGCTTGTCGGAATGGTGCTGGATGTTGAGACCGCCGCAGACAATGACCGTGGCATGTTCCGGAATGGTTGTGAGATCGCCATCCACCATGGCGAGAATGTTGTTGGAGGCGGCAACCGGCTTGCCATCGACCGAATGCATCGTCCACTTGTAGAGCGATTTTTCTGACAGCCGGTTGGCGATGCGCAACGGCTCGATTGCCGACGTGACCGGCATCATGGTGAATTCCGGTACCATGACCATGGCAACATGCTGGGGTAACTGCTTTGGCCGATCGCCGAACATCGCTCTCAACTCCGCTATGCGTCCCCTTTTGATCAGGTTCTGGTTCTCTGTCCACCAGCGTCATGTCGCAGGATAAAAACGACACGCCGGACGTGTCCCCGGTCGCATTTGTAATGGCGCTGTCGCAAACATCCGTGCCGGTGCAACGGGTGCGAGGCATTGTCGCGGATGAGTCCACTGGAGTTGCGCGACCCAATGAATGCCCCGCTTGCCACGGCTTCGGCCGCCGGAAGCTTCGCCTCGAACCAGGTTCCGGCCTTCTTGCGGAACATGTCGATCGAGATTACGCCGAAGCAAATCGAAAAACTGCCGGCTCTCTCCGCCAAGCTGCCGCCGGGCTGCAATGTCTTCATCGCCCTCATTGATCCTGCCGATGTGGCCGGGCAGATTGAGGCATCGCGGCAGTTAAAGCTGGCTGGCTTCGCGCCGGTTCCACATATTCCCGCCCGCTTCGTGCGCGATGAGGCAGACTTGCGCGGCCGCATCGCCTCCCTGGCTGCTGCCGGAGCCAATCAGATGCTGGTGCTGGGTGGTGGTGCCCCGACCCCCATCGGCATCTATGACGCGGCCATCCAGTTGCTCAACACTGGGGTGTTCCAGGCCAATGGCGTCACCCGCATCGGCATCGCCGGTCATCCCGAAGGCAATCCCGACATTACCAAGATCCATGGTGATGCCATGCTGATCCAGGCCTTGACCGAGAAGCAGGCCTATCTTAAGGCCCATGGCATCGAGGGTTTCATCGCGACGCAATTCCTGTTCGAGGCCAATCCGGTGGCCGAATGGGCAAGGACGCTCAAGGCGGCGGGCATCGATCTGCCAATTCATGTGGGCGTACCGGGCCCGGCGACGATCAAGACGCTGGTCAGGTATGCCGCCATGTGCGGCGTCGGCAATTCCGCCCGCTTCATTCGCAAGCAGGCGATGAACATCACCAAACTGCTGAGCGTCAACACGCCCGACGATTTTGTCGCGGGCCTGGCGCACCTGCATTTTGAAAAGCCGGAACTCCGCATCGCCGGACCGCACATGTATCCGTTCGGCGGGTTTGACAAGTTGTTCGACTGGGTGAGCCCGCAACTTGCCTGAGATGGATTGCTGCCACATCAACGAATCGCGCGAACAAGAAAGAGACATTTTACACGACCACAGTTACCAATCAATAACGTCGCTGACGGGATCAGGCCGGGAACTCTAGTGCCGGTGATCCGCAAATAGGGACTGTTTCGATAGAATGGTGCTCCGGTTAAACAGCGAGAACGCAAAACTTGCCGAGGAGATCATGCGTCTCACTGGCAAACCTCTGATTGATGTTTTGCGCGATAGTCTCAACAATGCAATTGAGCAAGAGAAGCGCGCGGCGAGGCAGAAACAGATGGGCGGCAGCCCGCCCCGCTAGACTGTTACGTCCTGACTTCCGAACAGCTTCACCTTCGCCGGTTCGCGCGCCGCCACATTAAGGAACTCCCACACATAGTGGGCATAGGAACGGAAGACGTAGATGTCGAAAACATCGTCTTCCACCACATGCAGCAATGCGGCGATTTCGGCGAAACGCATACGGCGGCAGGTGCCTGCCGTGTAGTCCGGCGACTGCAGATCAAGCGACGTGCCCTTCATCAAGACCTCGGCGCAGCCATAGCCTTCCATGCGTATGACGGCGCGCATGTCGGAAACATCGACGGCCAGCGAATGGATGCCGGTCAGGGCTTCGCGGAGCGACGCCAGCAGTTCCGCCGCTTTCGTCCGTGGGCAGAGGATCAGCCACTGATCGATCGACATCCAAAGAACTTTGATGTCGCCCCAGGCCACCGACGTGCGCGGTTCCTTGGGAAGCGCAATGCCCAGAACTTCTTTCGCGGCCGCCATGAATTTCCGGTCACTCGTGAAGCCACGCAGGTCGATCATGCCGCGATCCGGAATCTCGCGCAGCGAGACAGCGAGGCCGGGAGGAGCCGCTACGCCAGCCAGTGGGGACTCGTAATAGAGCTCAGACATTCAGCTTGGCCCCTTCCTTGTCGTAAAACACTGTATCGGTGATCTTGGCCTTCACCACCTTGCCGCCGGGAAGCGGGAAGGAGAGCGTCTCGCCCATGCGCGCCCGGCCATTCTGGATCAGCGCCATGGCAATCGAGCGGCCCAGCGTCGGTGACTTGTAGCTTGATGTCACCTGGCCGATCGTCTCCATCGGCGGCTTGTCTTTCACCTGGCGCACCGCGTAGGCGCCGTCCGGCAGAACCTCGTTCGGGTCTTCTGTGAGGAGGCCCACCAGCTGCTTGCGGTCCGGTCCCTTGAGGTAGGGTTGCTCAAGCGAGCGTTTGCCGATGAAGTCGGCCTTCTTCTTGGAAACCAATCCATCGAAGCCGACGTCGACCGGCGTCGTGGTGCCGTCCGTCTCGTCACCGACGACGATGTAGCCTTTCTCGGCCCGCAGCACGTGCAGCGCCTCGGTGCCATAGGGCTCAAGGCCGAACTCGGCACCCGCCGCAACGATCTCGTTCCACAGGCCGCGGCCGAGGTTCGATGGTGTTGCCACCTCGTAGGAAAGTTCGCCAGAGAAACTGATGCGGAACAGCCGTACCGGATAGGCTCCGAGCTTTCCTTCGACGAACGACATGTGCGGCAGCGCCGCGTGCGAGATATCGAAATCGGGTTCGAGTTTCTCCAGCACGTCGCGCGCCTTGGGACCGGCGATGGCAAATTGCGCCCATTGCTCCGTGACCGGCGTCACGAAGACTTTGTACTGCGTCCATTCGGTTTGCAGCCATTCCTCGAGCCACGCGGCAATGCGATCAGCCCCGCCAGACGTCGTGTGCATGAGGAAATGATCATCGGCCAAGCGCACCGTGACCCCGTCATCACTGAGGAAGCCCAACTCGTTCATCATCAGCCCATAGCGGCATTTTCCCACTTTCAGCGTCGAGAACATGTTGGTGTACATGCGGTCGAGGAATTCCGCCGCGTCCGGTCCCTTGATTTCGATCTTGCCCAGCGTCGAGGCATCGAGCAGACCCACCTTGTTCCGCACACTGAGGATTTCGCGAGTGATCGATGCGTGTTTGTCTTCGCTGGCACCGGGATAAGTGTAGGCGCGACGCCATTGTCCCACAGGCTCAAAGTCGGCGTTTCTGTCCGCATGCCACTGATAGACCGGCGTGCGGCGGATCGGCAGGAACAGGTTCTTGGTGAGCGGACCGGCAATTGACCCGAAGGAGAATGGCGTATAGGGCGGACGGAACGTCGTGACGCCGATTTCCGGAATGGTCCTGCCGGTTGCTTCCGATAAAACGCCAAGCCCATTAAGGTTCGACGTCTTGCCCTGGTCGGTGGCCATGCCGAAAGTTGTGTAACGTTTGGTATGCTCGACCGATTCATAGCCTTCGCGCTGGGCGAGTTCGAGGTCGGCCGCCGTCACGTCGTTCTGATAGTCGATGAAGTGCTTGTTGCCTTCATTGTATTTGCCGGTGGCGGGCGCGAACCAGATGGCTTCCATCGGCTTCTGGTCGGCCTGGATGGCTGCAGGAACAGCGACTGCTGCCGACTTGGTCTTCCGTATCGACTTTGCCGCGGCTTCACCCGCGGCATAGGCTTCTGCCAAGATCTCCGGCAAGGCGAAAGTGCCGTTGGCGGCACCGACAGCGCGGATCGCATCGTGGTGACGTTCCGGCCGGAAGCTCTGCAGCGCATCGTCAAAGCGGATCTTGCCACCATTGTGGCACCACAGATGCAATGCCGGATTCCAACCGCCCGACATGGCGACGAAATCGCACGGGACCTTCTTTTCCTTGATGACCCGGCCTTGGCCCTTGCGATAGGCCGCGACCTTGACATCGGTGATGTTGAGGCCACCGAAACTCGTGTGGACAGCCGAAATCACCGATCCCGCATCAACCTCGATCCCCATCTCGCGGGCCTTGGCGGGAAGTGCGCCTTCAGCCCGCGACCGCGAATCGACCACGCGTACCGAGACACCAGCGGTCTTCAACACCATGGCAGTCTGATAAGCGTCGTCATTGTTGGTGAAGACGATGCCTTCCGAACCCGGGGCAACACCATAGCGCTCGACCATGCCGCGCGCTGCACTTGCCAGCATCACGCCCGGACGGTCGTTGTTAGCAAAGGCAATCGGCCGCTCGATCGAACCGGTGGCGAGGATCACCTGTTGCGCCCTGACTTTCCACAAACGGTGGCGCGGCACGCCCGCTGCCAGCAGGGCCGGATCGTGATCGGCAACACGCTCGAACAGCATCAGGAAATTATGGTGCCAGTGTCCGACCACCGAGGTGCGGTTCAGCACGTGGACATTGTCGGCAGCGGCCAGGGACGCGGCCTTCGCTGCCGCCCAGTCGGCCTGCGACTGGCTGTCGATGCTGCCGCCGGAAATATCCGCCAATCCGCCAAACCGTGGATTCTCATCGGCGATGATGACTCGTGAGCCCGTTGCTGCCGCAGCTTCGGCTGCCGCGAGGCCCGCAACGCCCGCACCGATCACCAGCACATCGCAATGCACGTGGATGTTTTCATAAGCATCGGGATCGCGGCCTTCCGGCGCCCGGCCGAGACCCGCCGCGCGGCGGATGACCGGCTCATAGACATGCTTCCAGAACGACACCGGCCACATGAAGGTCTTGTAGTAGAAGCCACCGGGCAGGAAGCGCGACACCGAATTGTTGATGGCGCCGATATCGAACTTCAATGACGGCCAGCGGTTCTGCGATACGGCCATGAGCCCATCGTGCAGTTCCACTTGCGTGGCGCGCAAGTTTGGCTCGTGGCGCGCGCCATCGCCAATCCCCACCAGCGCATTCATTTCTTCCGAACCGAGGCCAATGACACCGCGCGGACGATGATACTTGAAGCTGCGGCCGAAAACCCGCTGTCCACTGGCCAGGACGGCGGAGGCAACCGTGTCGCCAGCGAATCCGGTCATCGGCTTGCCATCGAACGAAAAATGAATCTTCCTGGCGCGGTCGATCAGGCGGCCGCCACTGCCAAGGCGATAGGGCTTGCTGCTCATGCCTTGGACTCCAGTTTCACACGGCTGGCGAAATACTCCGCCCACGGACCTTTGGCCGCCGCCATCAACTCAGGAGGCGGCAAGTCGGTGATCTTGTAGAAGGCCTTGAACTCCATCGTCACGGTATCGCGTGCTGCGTGAAACCATTTGCCGCAGCCACGATCGCAGCGCCAACGCTCGAAATGCAAGCCCTTCGGATTGTGGCGGACAAACAGGTAGTCGCGCTGGTCTTCGTCGGTCACATTGACGGGATCATGGGTGGCGGGACGGCGGACATGCGCCTGGCCGCCCGCATGAAAGTCCGTCTCGTCGCCATGAGCGCCGCAAACGGGACAAGTGACGATCAGCATGGGATGGGCTCCTTGGAAGGTGCCCTCATCCGGCCTTCGGCCACCTTCTCCCACGCTGGTGCGCGGGAGAAGGCGCTTGTGGCGATCTGCCTTCGCCCGTGGCGAAGCCATGGGAGAAGGTGCCCGCAGGGCGGATGAGGGCTCTTGTTCTTCATCAGTGCGCCACGGCGGCGGCGACGCTCTCGTCGATGAGGCGGCCCTCGGCAAAACGGTTGAGGCCGAAAGGCTCGGCAATTGGATGCGGGCGGTCATTGGCGATCGTGTCGGCAAATACCCAGCCCGAGCCGGGAATGGCCTTGAAGCCGCCCGTACCCCAGCCGCAATTGACGAACAATCCGTCAACCGGCGTCTTGCTGATGATCGGCGAGCGGTCGCCCGTCATATCGACAATGCCGCCCCACATCCGCAGCATGCGCAGCCGCGAGATGATCGGGAAGGTTTCGACCAGTGCCGTCACTGTGTGCTCGAGCGCCGGAAATTAGCCGCGCTGCGAATAGTTGTTATAGGAATCGGTGCCGCCACCGATCACCAGTTCGCCCTTGTCCGACTGGCTCATGTAGCCATGAACGGTGTTGGCCATGACAACGCAATCGATAACCGGCTTGATCGGTTCCGACACCAGCGCCTGCAGGCACTGACTCTCGATTGGCATGCGCACGCCCGCCATGTCCATGATAGTCGACACATGACCGGCGGTGACGACGCCGATTTTCTTGGATCGAATGGTCCCGCGCGTTGTCTCGAGGCCGGTGACTTGGGCCCCCTCGCGGGTGATGCCGGTAACTTCGCAATTCTGGATGATGTCGACACCCATTTGATCGGCACCGCGCGCATAACCCCAGGCGACCGCATCGTGCCGGGCGGTGCCGCCACGCGGCTGGTAGTAGGCGCCGAGAATGGGATAGCGGCAATTTGGATCATCATTGATGATCGGGATCAGTTCCTTGACTTCGGCCGGCGTGATCATGCGGCAGTCGAGCCCCGCCAGCCGGTTGGCATGCGCAGTGCGCTGGAAGGCCCGGAACTCATGCTGTGTCTGGCACAGCATGACGACACCGCGGGGGGAGAACATGATGTTGTAGTTGAGTTCCTGCGACAGGCCTTCGTACATCGAGCGGGCGAGTTCATAAATGGCGATCGACGGGTCCTGCAGATAGTTCGAACGGATGATCGTGGTGTTGCGGCCGGTGTTGCCGCCGCCCAGCCAGCCTTTTTCCACAACCGCGATATTGGTCATCTTGTGGTTCTTGGCAAGGTAGTAGGCTGTGGCGAGGCCATGGCCGCCGGCGCCGACGATGACCGCGTCATATTCAGGCTTAGGGTTGGGCGAGCGCCAGGCGCGTTCCCAGTCCTTGTGGTAATTCATCGCGTTGCGCGCGAGCGAAAAGACCGAATAGCGCGGCTTCATAATGATGTATTCCCTGTAACAGCGGGGTATGTAACAAAAGCGTCATGGCGCCACCAAGGATTTTCCGACGCCCCAATGCTGCCATGCGACAATGCGACCAGATTTGCGGACACCGGATGAATTGCGTTTATGGCGGCCACGGGAATATCTCATAGATCATCATGATTTGGATTATATTTGCAGCGATGACGGCGGTGGTGATCGCGGGCCTTTTGCGGCCCGTTGTCAAGGGCCAGGCTAATCCCGAGGGCCAAGACCGAAATGCCTATGACCGGGCGATCTTTCGCGACCAACTGGCGGAACTTGACCGCGACGTTGAGCGCGGCAGCATCGCTGCGCCTGAGGCGGAAGCGGCGCGCAACGAAATATCCCGCCGCCTGATTGCCGCTGCAGCCGCACCCGAGGCCCGGCGCCCGCTGGGATCGCCATCGATGGCGCTTCTCGCCGCGCTGATCGTGCCCTTGGTGGCACTGCCCTTGTACCTCAAGGCTGGTAATCCGCTGCTGCCCGACGTGCCCCTGGCAACACGGCTGGAGAAAGCTGCCGAGGCCGGCGACGAGGAGGCGCTGATTGCCAAGGTCGAGCGGCATCTGGCGAATGCGCCGGACGATGTCGAAGGCTGGAAGGTGCTGGTCCCAGCTTACCGCAAAGCGATGCGTTGGTCCGATGTGGCGGAAGCCCAGCGCAACATTCTGCGGCTCTCGGAGCCGACGGCATCGGGCGTGGCTGACTATGGCGAGGCGCTGGCGATGGCCAACCAGGGCGTGGTTTCGGCTGAGGCCCATGACATCTTCCGCAAGGCCCTGGTGCTCGATCCAAAGCTGCCCAAGGCCCGCTTCTATGATGCGTTGGCACTGAAACAGCAGGGCAAAGCAGAGGAAGCCAAGGCGGCATTTGAAGCCTTTCTCGCTGATACTCCGGCCGACGCTCCTTGGCGCGGCACGCTGGTGGCCGAAATGCAGGACATGTCATCGCGGCCACCGGCCCTTGACCAGCAGACCATGAAGGATGCGTCTTCTATGTCTCCGGAGGACCAGCAGGCGATGATCCGCTCGATGGTCGATGGTCTTGAGGAGAAACTCAAGGCCAATGGCAACGATATCGCTGGCTGGCTGCGGCTGATCCGCGCCCGTGGCGTTTTGGGTGAGGCCGAGAAGGCCCGCCTTGCGTATGAAACGGCGAAGACCCAGTTCAAGGACAATGCGGACGCACTGGCGGCCCTTGATGGGTTGGCGAAAGAGATGAGCATTCAATGACCCGCAAGCAAAAGCGCCTGACCATGATCCTCGGCGGCCTCGCCATCATTGGCCTTGCGGTCGGGATCATCCTCTATGCGCTCTCCGGCACCATCACCTTTTTCCATACACCGAGCGACCTGACGGAGACCGGCGTCAAGCCCGGCCAGAGAATTCGCTTGGGCGGCATGGTCGAGGCTGAGAGTGTGAAGAAGACGGCCGGAACGATCACCACCTTCAACGTCACCGACCAGATCAAGACCATCACGGTGAGCTACAACGGCATCCTGCCCGATCTGTTTCGCGAGGGGCAGGGCGTGGTGACCGAAGGCATGCTGCAAACCGACGGGACATTTGTGGCCGACACCGTTCTGGCCAAGCACGATGAGAACTACATGCCGCGCGAATTGGCCGAAAGCCTGAAGGAAAAGGGCGTGAAACTGGGAAAGGGTGCGGAACAATGATCGCCGAGATCGGACATTTCGCGCTGATCCTCGCCACTGGTGTGGCTCTCTATCAATTCCTGGTGCCGCTGGTTGGCGCCCATCGCGGCGACGCGGCACTGATGCGGTCCGGCATCGCGGCGGCGCTGCTGCAACTGG
>JANLTS010000116.1:0-17848 GCA_031363045.1 Hyphomicrobiales bacterium | reverse complement strand
GCCATGGATAACTCAATGCAGTATCGAACGTCAGCGTGCTCACACCCTTGAGCGCTGGATGATCCTGCGCCTTGAACTGTTCGAAAAACAATTCGATGAGCCAAGGTATGTCGTCTGGCCGCTGCCGAAGGGCGGGCACCTCGATGCCCATACCCGCAATTCGGAAGTAGAAATCCTCCCGGAAACGGCCCCCCTTTACCAAAGCACCCAAATCGCGATTGGTCGAACAGACGATGCGCCCATGAAACACCATCAACTGTTCACCACCGAGGCGGTGGTATTCGCGGGTCTCTACCAACCGCAATAACTTGGCTTGCAGCACAAGAGGGAGTTCCGACACTTCATCGAGAAACAGAATTCCACCTCTGGCACGTTCCGCAAAGCCGCGATGATAGGCCTGGTTGCTCACACCTCTGTATCCGAAAAGTTCGCGTTCCATCACATCCGCTGGAATGGCGGCGCAATTGACGGCGATGAATGGCTCTTTCGAGCGCGCAGAAATGCTGTGGAGGAAGCGTGCGCAGATTTCCTTGCCGGCACCCGTCTCGCCTGACATCAGCACCGGACTTGTGAGGTCGCAGATCCGCCGCAGTGTATTTTCGACGTGAAGCATCTGTGGCGATATACCAAGCGACGACCCTAGTTTTGGAACAGCGTTGCGTTGAATCAACGTCAACACGCGGTCGATCACATTACCGATGTCGAATGGCTTGGTGACGTAATCTGCAGCACCCTCGCGCATTAGCGAAACAGCCTGGTCGATGTCGCCATAGGCCGTCACAAAGAGGAAGGGTGGCAACGAGATCGAATTGGCCAGCTGATGGAACAGCTCGGTGCCATTCATGTCTGGCAGCTTGATGTCGCAGATCACCAGATCGGGGCTTTTGAGTTTCAGCGCCCGGATCGCCTCATCCGCCGTCTTCCACCACTCAACATGGCAGCCTTCGAGCGACAGGGACTGCACCAGCGAGCCACCCATCACCAGATCGTCTTCCACAAGCCCGACGGCGCGGCCTTCAAGCAGCATGTTCCATCTCACCGGCAAGAGGGACGATCAAACGAATGGTGGTTCCATTGCCGTTGCTGCGCGCCACCTCAAGCCGCGCATTCAGTTCGTCGCAGTGACGTTTGACGATCCACAGTCCCAAGCCAGATCGGCGATCAAGTGGCGATGCGCCCGCACCCTTACGTTCCAGATACTCCCGCACATGTGGCGGGAGCCCCACTCCACCATCCGAAACCTCGGCAATGAATTTGCTGTCTTGCACCACGGCGCGAAGTCCGACCAATCCTCCCTCTTGGCTCGAATGGCAGGCGTTGAGGAGCAGATTCAAGATCGCATCACGCACTGGAACTGCAGGCACTTGCACCGGCACCTCCAGATCGATCTGCCAGTCCAGCCGGAGTTTTCTCTCACGGGCTTCCGGCTTCACCAGCAACCGCAGATCGTCGAGATCGGTGGCCGTCAAGTCTCGCGGACGCTGGTCGGAGCGATATGTGGTGAGCGTCGAGCGCACCAATTCTCGAATGCCAGACAGTCCCTGTTCAAGCAGCCTGATCGATGTCACCCTGACCTCTTCGCGCGCGCCATACTTCTTGAGAGAGTCCAACGCATTGAACATGCCGCCCAGCGGATTGTTGATTTCATGCGCCATGCCGGACGCCAGACGGCCGACACTCGCGAGCTTCTCCTCTTCCGCCAGTTCGGCGGCCAGCATTTCGCGCTCATTCACCGCCTCAGTCATGGCATTATAGCGCGTGAAGAGTTCGCGGAATTCCCTGCCCTCGCGGTCGAGAACATCATCGGGAATGGAACTCATGCTCCCTTCCTTGCTGCGCGCCAGATATCCTGACAGCAAGCCCACCGGTTTCAGCATCTTGCGCATGAAATAATAGCCAAATGCGACAAGCAGCAACGTCAAGGCCACGTTGGTGAGGATCAGTTCACGCAGGGTATCAGAGCGCTCCTGCATCAGCGCCGAAATATCGGCAACAGCGTATATCCTGCCGATCTCCCGATCCTGATAGATCAAAGAACGCATCATGCGGGCCTGCATGCCGGACTCGTCGAGCAACACTTCTTGCCTCGCCGAGAACATTGCCACGGTATCGGCCGGCAACGCTTCAAGTGGCGGAAATTCATCAGGTGAACTTGCCGCGATTGTCCGGTTATCACTGTTGGTGACAGCTGCCCATTGGACGTTCAAACCGCGATAACGCTCGCGCGACCGGTCAAGGGTGTCGAAAACTTCCCAAACGTCCTCGCGCACCACGGATGGAATGAGCGACGCCGACAACCCGTCGAGGTAGGCCGACGACAATTCCCGCAGATTGCGTTCCTGGGTGTCCTCCAATCGATTGAGCACGCGATTGCTGACCATAACGCTGATGGCGAGCATGAGAAACGCCACGACGACAGGAACCCGGACGGCAACCGACCACGACGGCACCCAGGATTCCTGACCTCGCCAAAAACTCTTCACAGGGTAAGACTCCGGACAAGCCGCATCTTGGCGGCAATCGGATCAAACAGACTCGTTGGTTCTTCCGCAAAGCCGTCGAGCCGCAGGAGCTTCAGCACTTCGCGGCCACCCGCATCGCCTGCCATGGCAAAGAGTGCCCTCTGCATGATCAGCACGTCGCCATCCTTCGCCTGCCTGCTCAGACAGGCCACAGGAGGAAATCCCAACAATTCGGATCTGTGAATTACGACGGTTTTCGAAGTCAACGCCGGTTCGAGGGACGCCATCACCTCCCAGACATAGCCATCGACACTGCCGCTCTGGGCGAGACCCGAGGCGACGGCACGCACCACATTCCGGTGTCCGTAGGTGAAAATGGTCTGGCGGAAAAACTGCTCAGGCCTGAGGCCGCGTTCCGCAAACAATGCGGCCGTGACGAGATACCCGGAATTACTGTTGGGATCGGAGAATGCATGCAGATCGCCGCGAAGGTCTTCGATACTCCCGGCCTGTCTGCCCGCCGATACGATGAGATAGGAACTATAGAGCGGTTGGCCGTTCCACAGCGGGACCGCCAATAGGGTCAGTTGGTCCGGGTATTGAACCAGCGGATATCCACAAATCCAGGCAGCTGTGAGCTGCCCGGATAACAACAGGGTGGTGATTTCCTCATAGGTGCGCCGCTGCACCAATTGCACGTCCCGGCCTGTCTGGCGCGACAGATAGTCCTTCAACTTCGATAGGAGTTCGATGTCATTGTTGAGAAACACCGGCGTCAGGCCGAACTTCAAGGGTCCATCCGAGGCCACCGCAGACCTGGGAAGCGGTAGCGCCAAACCAGCAGCAAGACCCAGCAGCTGTCTGCGGGAGGACTGTGATTGCTGCCGAGGTCCAACGTGGTTGTTCATGTTGGGCATCTTGAACGCTCTTCACAGCGCGAGTCCACAAGGAGTGCGTGTCGCGTCCTGTTGCAGCGCACTATAAGATATGCGATCCTCAAATCCGCTTTCGAAGGCCGCCTCGTGCCGCAAGACCCTGCCGACGAGCCCGCCAGCGCCATGCTCGAACGGCTGAGAGCTGCACCGGCTGCCGCAACAGCCCGCCTCGCCCGCCGTCGGGCTTGAAAATGATATCCATCTCATGATATACATGATTTTCAGGATATCATGGAGGATCACATGCTGGTTTCCAAATGGGGCAACAGCCTCGCCGTGCGGCTGCCCAAGGAGCTTGTCGAGAAGATGGGTCTCCACCCCGGCGACGAGCTTGAAGTGGTGAAAGTCGAGGACAAGGTGATCGCTGTCGAGAAGATCGACAAGCGCGAACGCTTCCTCAAGGCCATGGAGCAGTTCAAATTTCCCCTTCCCGAGGGCTACAAGTTCGACCGAGACGAGGCCAACGAACGGTGACGGCGTTTTTCGATACCAACATTGTCGTCTACGCCTTCTCCACCGATGCCAAGCGTGACCGCGCGATCAAGACGATTGCACCGGGCGGCATGATCAGCGCCCAGGTGTTGAATGAGTTCACCAATGTCCTGCGCAACAAGCAACAGCAGAGTTGGGCGGTTATCGAAGCCGTGATCCTCACTGCCCGGGAGCAGTTCGGCGGCATCCAGCCGCTCACTGCCGAAACCCATGCCACCGCTCTGCTGTTGGCCCGCGACCACAACCTGTCCTTCTACGATGCGTTGATTGTTGCCTCCGCCCTCGAGGCAGGCTGCGATACACTCTACAGCGAAGACATGCAGCATGGCCGTGCCTTCGGTGACTTGAAGATTATCAATCCCTTCGCGGCTGAGACTCCATGAACGCCAACACGCTCGTCGCCAAGTTCTGGAACCTTGCGCATGTGTTGCGCGATCAGGGTGTCTCCTAGCAGGCGTATATCAGCCAGATTTCCTATCTCCTCTTCTTAAAGATGGACGAGGAGCGCGTCACCCAGATCGGCGAGGCCTCGATGCTGCCGGGCGGCGCCCGCTGGAGCGACATCAAGGATCTGTCGGGCGAGGCCCTAAACGCCACCGATGTGAAGCTGCTCGACACACTGTCGCGCCAACCCGGCATCATCGGCGCCATCTTTCTCAAGGCCCAGAACGAAATCCAGGATCCGGCCAAACTCAAGCGCCTCGTCGGCCTCATAGACAGTCAAGTCTGGCTGGGCCTCAATAACAAGTTCTCCGGCATCGACATTGTGCCGGAGGTGGTCCGCCTCGCCGCCATGAATCTCTATCTTCACGGCATCACCGGCGTCGAGTCGATTGTCGAGGCCAAGGACGTGCTGCTGGGCGTCGGCGGGCGGAGCTATGAAATCATTCTCACCAACCCGCCCTTCGGCAAGATACAGAGCTATCGCATCGTCCGCGACGATGGCGAGATCGATACCGAGCGCGAGGACTATGACCGCCAGGATTTCTTCGTCACGACCTCCAACAAGCAGCTGAATTTCCTCCAGCACATCATGACGGTGCTGGCGCCAACCGGTGAAGCGGCCGTGGTGTTGCCCGATAATGTGCTGTTCGAAGGTGGCGCTGGTGAAACAATCCGCCGCCGCATGCTCAGGAACTTCGACTTCCACACCCTGCTCCGCTTGTGCCGCTTTGGCGAAACGCGGAGTCTGGGTCAGCATTCCAGTTGCCGAACCTTTGAAAGTGGCCCTGGCAAACCGGCCCACCCATAAAGTCGCGACCCTATGTGCCAATTCGCGAGGCCAGACATGGACCAGTGACGGCTTCAAGACCAGCTTCTTCAAATTCATACGCCGCCTGGAGAAGGAGAAAGTCGTGGTTCCAGGACTGACCTTTCACGGCCTTAGACATACAGTGGCGACGGAGTTACGCGAATTGGGCTTCGATACCCGGATGATCGCCGACATGCTGGGCCAGAAGAGCGAAACGATGGCAGCCCATTACAGTCGTGACGCAGACCTTCAGGAGAAACTGAAGCCGGCAGTGGAGAAAATGGAACGCGCGGAGAAAACCAGAACAAAATTGTCTAGAAAATCCGAAAATGGCGTCTAGAAGCTCCCCGAGAGAACAAATCACGCCCCTCTAAACGTTTGTTTTCACTCATAAAACCGATGGTAGCGGGAGAGGGACTCGAACCCCCGACCCCAGGATTATGATTCCCGTGCTCTAACCAACTGAGCTACCCCGCCATCGGTGCCGGGCTTATAGGGAAAGCCGAAGCGGGAAGTCAAGCCGCCTGTCCGGGCTCGTCGGCTGCCTCTTGGTCCTTCTTGAAGAAACTCCGCCACACCGAGATGAACACGAAATACAGGCTGGCGGCAATCCACACCCAGAGCTGGATATCCTCCACCATGCCCCAGTCGCTGCGGTCCTTGGCCTGGATGATCAGGCTCAGGGACAACGCCGCCCACAAGACGGTCATGGGAATGGTAATCTCGCGCCAGTCTGTGACCCGCAACGGATGGACAAATTTGATTGGCACGAAAGTGAGCACGCAGAGGAACACCACGGTGATGAAATTGGCGATGGGCCCGGTCTGCAGCACGAAGAAATACAGCACCACAACATTCCACAGCGCCGGGAATCCGACGAAGTAATAGTCATCCGACTTCATGCCGACATTGGCGAACGTATAACACGACACCGCCATGATGGCCGCCGCCGATATCAGGCTCCACGTCTGGCCGGAGAAAATGAAATCGACCGGCGTCATGTTGAACCAATAGACCATCAGCGCCGGCACGGCGACATAGGTGAAGAAGTCGATGACATTGTCAAGCGTTCGGCCGTCGACATTGGGCGTGTATTCGAGCACCCGCGCCTTGCGCGCCAGCGTGCCGTCAACACCATCGACAAACAGCGCCAGTCCTAGCCACATGAAGGCCGCGACCGGATCATTCTTCAGGACGGCAACCAGTGCCAGAAATCCCAACACGATGCCGCAGGTGGTGAAGGCATGGACCGCCCACGCGACACCTCTTTTTACATCCCGGTCGATATTGGGATGAAGAGTGATCTTGGCCAAGGCACGGAACTCCTACGATTGCAGCGGACTATAGGAAGTCCAGCCCGGTAACGCAAATGCTCCAGCCTTCTTGTGGAATTCCAGCAGCGTGAAGAAGCCGAACGGCTTCACCGGCGTTGTGTTAATCAGCTTCAGGTGCTTCGACACCATGATGGTGGTGGCCGGAAATTCCGGACGCCAGCCAACATGCGTTGCAAATTTGGCCAGGCGCCGCTCGAGCGCACCGCGAATGCCGCCCTCGACGCTAAAGTGATTGCAGATCAGCACTGCGCCGCCGGGCTTCGTCACCCGCGCCAGTTCATGCATGACCTGCACAGGGTCCGGCACCACCGTCATGACGAACATGGCGACCGTCAAATCGAAATTGGCAGCGGGAAAGTCCAGCGCTGTCGCATCCATCTCGAGCAAGGCCTCGACATTGTGATGCTGGCGCTCTGTCATGCGCTCACGGGCGCGTTCCAGCATATGTGGTGAAAGATCGATACCGGTGACCCTGAGGTCTGGGGCGTAATGTGGCAGCGCGAGACCGGTGCCCACGCCGACTTCCAGCAGCTTGCCCGAGAACTGGTTCGCCCTCGCCGTCACCTGGCGAACGGCTGAATCGACGATCTTGCCAAATGTCCGGTCATAAACCGGTGCCCAGCGGCGATAGGCGCTCTGCACATCGGCAGTGTCCATCGGCACAAGAGGGCGGACGGGCTGGTTCATGCAAGGCCTCCTCTTTGTCCTTCAATACACATAGGGCGACACGTTGAGCAAACCAAGCGAGGATTCAGCCCCGGGCGATTGTGCCGCCGCCAAGTACCCGGGCGCCGGCACCATCCGCTTCATAGAGCACGCAGGCTTGCCCCGGTGAGACCCCAAACTCACCGTCCAAAATCCGCACCACCGGACCCTCCTCACCCTGCCAGATTTCACCGGGTATCGGCGGACGGGTGGAGCGGATTTTGACAAAGACATGCTTCGGACTGGCACCCAGGCGCTGGTCACCAAGCCAGTTAAGGCCAGAGACGCGGATGTCGGACTGCTTCAGTGCCTCGCGTGGGCCGACGATCACTTTGGCGGCGCGGGCATCGATCTTGACCACATAGAGCGGTTCGCCACCGGCAATGCCAAGGCCGCGGCGCTGGCCAATGGTGAAATGCACAATGCCCTCATGGCGGCCTAGCACCCGACCATCGACGTGGATGATATCGCCTGGCTCCGCCGCATCGGGCCGGAGCTTCAGGATCAGATCGGCATAGCGGCCGTCGGGCACAAAGCAAATGTCCTGGCTATCTGGCTTCTCGGCCACCGCGAGGCCAAGATCAGCGGCGATGGCGCGTGTCTCCGGTTTGGTCAGCGCGCCCAGGGGAAAGCGCAAATAGTCGAGTTGGGCCTGCGTTGTGGCATAGAGGAAATAGCTCTGGTCGCGCGTCAGGTCGGCTGGTGTGAACATGTCACGGCGGGTGATGCCCCGCCGCGCCCGGCTCTCAACATAATGCCCGGTGGCCATTGCCGCCGCATCGAGATCGCGCGAACGCTGCAACAGATCGGCAAACTTCACCGTGCGGTTGCAGGTAACGCACGGAATCGGCGTTTCCCCTGCCAGATAGGAGGTGACAAATTCATCGATCACCGCCTCACGAAAGCGCGACTCGAAGTCCAGCACATAGTGCGGGATGCCGATCGCCGCGGCAGCCCGCCTGGCATCATGAATGTCCTGCCCCGCACAGCATGCGCCTTTGCGCCGGATAGCCTCGCCATGATCGTATAGCTGCAGCGTGATGCCCACGACATCGTAGCCGGCAGCCTTCAGCAAGGCTGCGGCAACGGTCGAGTCGACCCCGCCCGACATGGCACAGACAATACGGATGCCCGCTGGATCGCCTGGCAATCCGACGGTCTCGCGCACGTTGTCGATAAGGTTCTGTCCGATAGTCATTTCGCCTAGATGGGCGATTGAAGGCCAAAAGTAAACCGCCGGCGCCCGTGGTTGTGCTGAAATGGACCAACGTCTTGCGGCAATTCGGGAAATCTTCATCTGTACTTAGCCGATTTTTAAGGCAGCGGCCGTAATGTGGTTTTTAGTGAGTACCTGTGTATTAGGTTGAGTCAGTATCAATGAACGGTCAGTTGCGTCCACGCGTAAACTACGTCATCGGCCCGGATGGCAGTCCGCTGACGGTCGCCGATTTACCCCCGCCGGGCAACCAGCGTTGGGTCATCCGCCGCAAGGCGGAAGTTGTGGCGGCCGTTCGCGGTGGTTTGTTGAGTTTGGAAGAGGCGTGCGACAGATATGTCCTCACGGTCGAGGAGTATCTGAGCTGGCAACGGTCGATTGACCGCCATGGTCTGGCTGGTTTGCGGACAACCCGCATCCAGGACTACCGCCAGTAAAAAACGTCGTCAGGTTTGTGTAATTCGGGGCTGGACCACGCAAGTGTCCGGCCCCGCTTGATTTTACAAGGACCCGATGGGTGCTTGCCCAGACCGGCAAGTCTGGCACAATGGGGCAATGAAAATTCTCATTCTTCACGCGCACCCACGACTCAAGAGTTCGGTTGTCCAGTCCGCCATGCTAAAAGCTGTCAGCGGGCTCGAAGGCATCACCATCCGCGATCTCTATGCCGCGTATCCGGATTTCCTGATCGATGTTGCGGCCGAGCAGCAGAGCCTGTTGGCGCATGACCTGATCGTCCTGCAACATCCATTCTATTGGTATTCGGCCCCTGCCATGATCAAGGAGTGGCTCGATCTCGTGCTGGAAAGCGGCTGGGCCTATGGACCGGGCGGCACCAAACTCGCCGGGCGCTACCTGCTCCAGGCCATTTCGACCGGCGGTACCGGGCAGGCCTATCACCAAGACGGCCGCAATCGTTACGAAATGGATGAGCTTCTGGCCCCCTTCAACCAGACTGCCTATCTTTGTTCGATGGCCTACCTGAAACCCTTCATTATTCACGCCGGGCGGCGGCTGCCGCCGGAAGACCTCAGCGCTGCGGTCGAGTCCTACCGCGATCTCCTTGTCGGCTTGCGAGATAACCGGATCGATCCCCAGTCCTTGCTGGCGGATGATTTCGTCCTGCCGCCGGAATTTTCGCCCAAGGTAGCCGCCTGATGGATCTGTCGGATTTCCTTCTCGGCGCCTTCGTCTACCTGACAGCCGCCGTCATCGCCGCGCCATTGGCAACGAGGCTCGGCCTCGGCTCGGTGCTGGGTTATCTCATTGCCGGGATCGTCATTGGCCCGGCTGCCTTGGGGCTGGTCGGCAGCGAGGGGACCGACGTGATGCATTTCGCCGAATTCGGCGTCATCGTCATGCTCTTTCTCGTCGGCCTCGAACTTCAGCCCTCGAAACTCTGGGAACTGCGAAAGCCGATCCTCGGACTTGGCGGCCTGCAGGTCACTTTGACAGCCGCCGTCATCGGCCTCGCTGCCTGGAGCCTTGGCACCACATGGCAGGGCGCGATTGCCATCGGACTGATCCTCGCCATGTCGTCCACAGCGATCGTGCTGCAAAGCCTTAACGAGCGTGGCATCATCAAGACATCTGCCGGCAAGTCATGCTTTTCCGTACTGCTGTTCCAGGACATTGCCATCATCCCCATCCTGGCGCTGTTGCCGCTGATTGCCATCTCGCATCACTCCGAGAGTCATAGCACAAGCCTGATTGGTGGTCTGCCTGCCTGGGCACAAGCTGCACTGGTACTGGCGGCTGTGGCCACCATCATTCTCGCCGGGCGTTACCTCATGCGCCCGCTGTTTCGTCTCGTCGCCGGTTCCGGCATCCGCGAAATCTTCGTCGCTTTCGCCTTGTTGATCGTCGTTGGCATCACCTTGCTGATGCAATTCGTCGGCCTCTCGGCAGCGCTGGGAACTTTCCTGGCCGGCGTGGTTCTGGCCGAGAGCGAATACCGTCACGAACTCGAAATGGACCTTGATCCTTTCAAGGGCCTGCTCCTCGCCGTGTTCTTCATGGCAGTTGGTGCTGGCATCGATTTTTCGCTGCTGACCAGCCAGCCCGTCACCATTATTGGCCTTGTCCTGGGTTTCGTCGCCCTGAAACTTGCTGTGCTTTACGGGCTGGCGCGTATTTTCCACATGAGCAGGCCCGACGCCTCGCGCTTCTCCTTTTCACTTGCGCAAGGTGGTGAGTTCGCCTTCGTGCTGATCTCGTTCGCGGCGGGACTTGGGCTTCTGGCAGCGACGCAATCCGGCATACTCGTTGCCGTGGTCGCCATATCGATGGCGTTGGCACCACTTCTGATGATTATCGATGACAAGCTGCTGCAACCCATGTTCATCAAGTCTGGGCCGTCACGCGAGGCCGACAGCATCGATGATGCCGGTGCCAAAGTCATCATCGCCGGCCATGGCCGTTATGGCATGACTGTCAGTCGCATGCTGGTTGCGTCCGGTATCAAGGCCGTGGTGCTCGATCACGATGTTGAACAAATCGAGGTTCTGCGTAAGTTCGGCTTCAAACTCTATTATGGCGATGCCTCGCGCCCCGATCTGCTTGCCGCCGCGGGTGCCGGTGATGCCAAGGCACTTGTCATCGCCGTCGATGACCGCGAGAAAATCAACGAGATCGCCGATACTGTCCGCAAGCACTTCCCGCATCTCACGCTGTTTGCCCGCGCCTTCGACCGGGTGCATGCCTATGAATTGATGAATAAAGGCGTCGAATATGTTCATCGCGAAGTTTTCGCGTCCTCCGTCGATATGGGCGAGGATGTATTGAAGGCATTGGGCCGTCACCCCTTCGAAGCCCACCGCGCCGCCCGCACTTTCAAAAACCACGACGAGCACCTGGTGAGGCTGTCTGCCGCTCATGCCGGCGATGCGGCAGCACTCGTCGATATTGCTCGCAAGGGTCGAGCCGAAATCCAGAATGTGCTCTCAGGCGACCAGGCTACTCCTCAACAAACAGGTGACCACGCCTGGGCCCCACCAGACAGCACAAGGGAATAGCGCTGAACTGAGATGCAGTCTGAACATCAATCTTCTTTGATTTCCGATCCGACTTAACAGATCTCCTGCCTGTCATCATCACAATGGATGATGCACCGAACACCAGCATCGGTGAATCTCCCGAGCACCGGCGACACCGCCGCAGTTCACAAACAGGAGGAAATCATGCGACACATCATGACTTCAGCTTTTGGAGGTCTTTTGGCAGGACTAACCGGACTGTGCCTATTGCCATCGGAGACCATTGCGAAGACGCTCACCCGCGGCACCCCGGCCGAGTGGAAGTCCGCTTGCGAGGCAAATCCTCGTGCCTGCTTCGCCTCGCCGCAAGACGGTGGAAGGATTGGCTACAAGATTTGTTCACAAGGCCGTTGCTTCGTTATTTCCTGCGGTACGACGGATGATACTGGCCATTGCGAGAAGCATGATGCCCCCGGCGTTCGTCCACGCGCCAAACAAATGCAATGGCCGGTCTCTGACCTGCTCTAGCAATTGATTTTACGCTGCTGGACGGATAATTGGAGAGCATGAAAAATGTCCCGCAATCCATCCACGAGATCAAGATCGACCCGCGCAATCTCGACATCCTGATTTCCGTCAACGGTGAACTCGTGCCAAGAGCGCAAGCCATGGTGTCGGTGTTCGACTCCGGTTTCATCTTGGGCGATGGCGTGTGGGAAGGCCTTCGCATGGTGAAGGGCGGCATTCCTTTTCTGCGCGAACATATCGAAAGACTTTATGAGGGTGCAAAAGCCATCTTCATGGACATCGGCCTCAAACCAGATGAAGTGGTGAAACGCCTCTTCGCCTGTCTTGACGCCAACAAGATGGATGATGGCGTGCACATCCGCCTGATGGTGACGCGCGGTGTCAAAGCCACGCCATATCAGGACCCGCGCGTGACCATTGGCGCTCCAACGATTGTCATTATTCCCGAGTACAAGACCGCCAACCCTGAAAAGTTCGAAAACGGGTTGACGCTCCACACCGTGAACGTGCGCCGGGGTTACCCCGATGTGCAAGATCAGAAGCTTAATTCACATTCCAAGCTGAACTGCATAACCGCTTGTATTCAGGCAGCAAATGCCGGTGCGGATGAGGCGCTGATGCTCGACCCGCATGGCTTTGTCGCGACCTGCAATTCGACGCATTTCTTCATCGTCAGGCGCGGCGAATTGTGGACCTCGACCGGACAATATTGCATCCCCGGCATCACGCGGGGCAACATGATCAGGTTGGCGAAGGAACTGGACATTCCGGTCTTCGAAAAGCATTTCTCGCTCTATGATGTCTACGGTGCAGACGAGGCCTTCGTCACCGGCACCTTCGCCGGATTGATCCCGGTGCGCGAGATCGACGGCCGCCCCGTCAGACATCCTCTGTCTACGGACGAATGGAGTGGCGCAGGACCAATTTCGCGGCGGCTCTCGGCAGTTTACAAGGAACTGTGCGTTAAGGACACGGCGCGGAGCATCTGATGACCAACCTCGCCATGTGGTCCGGCCCCCGCAATATTTCGACCGCCATGATGTATGCCTTCGGCAACCGGACCGATTGCACTGCGTGGGACGAGCCCTTCTATGCTTTTTCGCTGATCAATCATGGCAACGATCATCCGATGCGGAGCGAGATCATTGCCGCCAATGACAGCGATTGGGACCGGCTTGTCGCCCGTTGCCTGGCGCCTGCCGCTACGCCCGTCTTCTACCAGAAACACATGACCCATCACATGCTGGATGGTTTTGACCGCAGCTGGATCAACGGCCTCACCAACGCCTTTCTCATCCGCTCGCCAGAACGCGTGCTGGCAAGCTATACGAAAAAATGGGCGGAAGTCAGCCTGCGTGACATCGGCTTTGTCGAACAGGCCGAGATTTTCGATATGGTGGCCAATGAATTGGGGAGAGCCCCGCCGGTTGTCGATGCCGATGACATCCTGGCCAACCCGCAAGGCATATTGACCAGGCTGTGTGAAACTTGTTCCATCCCCTTTGATGCGGCAATGCTGTCGTGGCCGCCCGGCCCCAAGGCATTCGACGGCGTTTGGGCGCCGCATTGGTACAATGCGGCATGGGCTTCGACCGGCCTGGCAAAGCCTGACGTCAAACCCATCGTGCTTCCCGATACGTTAAAAAGCATCGCCGATGCGGCAATGCCTTTTTATGAGAAGATGCGGCCTTACCGCCTCATCTGATCTTGAATTATCTGTGGCTGTGGGCAGCGATGCCCATTGGCATCATCGGGGAGAGCGAACCACCTTCCTTGACGGCCAGCATCTCGGCCCGGCGCAATTCCTGCTGCTCTTCTTCAAGAGCGGCCTGCGCATCGGCCAACTGATCGCGCAATTCGGCGATCGACCGCATCAGGTTGTCGCGCCGCCCACGGGCCGCCTTTGCCGACAGGGAATAATTGAAATGGCTTGGATCGGTAACACCATTACGGCTTTCCTCGAACTTCACCTGCGCGTCCAGATCGTCATACTTGCGCATGAAGTCCTGGATCATGCCGTCGATGTCAGCGGCTTGCCTGCGCTTGTCTTCGGTCCGGAACCGATGCAGCCGCAGTAGCGTCTCGCGTGATCGCATAGTGCCCCTCACTCTACTCAAACTTACACGGGAACATCGACTGTCCCCTTTTCACGATTCCACGAATCAACTACGCAGATGATTCCAGTGGTCGCTCGACCGGTATGATGAACCGGTAAGCTTAAAGGTGGGTAAACCGGCCAGGTGAGTTGGTAAGAGTCTGAGCAAGGGCAATTGCGTCACGCCCGGGACTATATATAGGGGTTTGAGCCGTTTTGGCCTACATCTCGTTTTTCTTGTCAACAAGTCACGTCGCCGGCATTAGGTTTTGTTAACCTTTCCCGGTTTATCTTAAGCGGCAACGTTAACGGTTAGTTGTGCGCAATCCGGACCGGATGCGCAAGGCAAGAGGACTCCGCGGCGGAGTCCGGACCATAGGGGATTCGTGATGAGGGTACTGCTGATCGAGGACGATACCGCGACGGCCCAGAGCATCGAATTGATGCTCAAGTCGGAAGGGTTCAACGTCTATACGACCGACCTTGGTGAAGAGGGCGTAGACCTCGGCAAGCTGTATGACTACGACATCATCCTGCTCGACCTGAACCTTCCCGACATGTCGGGCTACGAAGTGCTGAAAACGCTGCGTGTTGCAAAGGTGAATACGCCAATCCTTATTCTCTCCGGCCTCGCCGGCATCGAGGACAAGGTGCGCGGCCTGGGCTTCGGCGCCGACGACTACATGACCAAGCCCTTCCACAAGGATGAACTCGTCGCCCGAATCCACGCCGTCGTGCGCCGCTCCAAGGGCCATGCGCAATCGGTCATCATCACCGGCGATCTCTGCGTCAATCTCGATACCAAGACAGTGGAAGTGGGCGGCGCCCGCGTGCACCTGACCGGCAAGGAATACCAGATGCTGGAGCTGCTCTCGCTCCGCAAGGGCACCACCCTCACCAAGGAAATGTTCCTCAACCATCTCTACGGCGGCATGGATGAGCCAGAGCTGAAGATCATCGACGTCTTCATCTGCAAACTCAGGAAGAAACTCGCCAGTGCCGCTGGCGGCAAGAACTTCATCGAAACCGTCTGGGGCCGCGGCTATGTGCTCCGCGAAAATGCCCCGCCGATGGGCGACGCCGACTTGCGCGAAAGCGCCTGAGGCTTCGGACAACGCATCACGAGTTGCAGAAGAATCCAAGCCGGTGCATTTCGCGCCGGCTTTTCCTTGGTCTACCGCGAACGGCGGGAACGCACGCCGATGGGTTGCAAAGCCAACCTGCCCATCGCCACATGCCTGGCAACAATTCCGAGCCCGAAGGAAAGACAAATCGCCGTCGCGATGGTGAGCGAAATGGTCATGGCCGGATCCTTCGTCTCAGTGAACTTGCACCCCATTGATGCGATCACATCGATGACAAGGGACTGAACGCGATCGGTTAAACTCTACCGACCAATGAATACGCAGCTAATGAATGGTTGACGCTCAGGCCGCCTTCACCACCACATCGACGTCATCCATCGCCATGGTCAATACCAACCCAGCCGATTGCGCCAGTTGCTTGGCATAATAAGGCTGCACCAGCCGCGCGTCGAGCGTTGCGAGATCGGCCGTTCCATCGACGACCTGGGCAATGGCTTCCGGCACCTTGGCGCGGTCGCCCACGGCACGGGCGATAAAGCCATCGCCTTCGGCTGAAACCGTTACAACGCCGCCACGGGGAATGCCGGCTATCGCCATCAGCAGCATATTCAGCACCATCTTCACCTGCTGCTTCGGCCGGTTCTCGCGCGGCGCTTGCCAATCGAGCTTGACTTTCTCGTCACCGACGAAGGCCTTGGCGATCTCGCCGGCCTCACCCATATCGATGAGCGCACCAGCCGAACCAGCGGCACCAAAGGCAATGCGGCAGAACTTGAGTTTTGCAGATGCCGTCCTGGCTGACGAACGCACCATGGCGAGTGCGGTCTCCTTGGTTTCCTCGTCCATTTCCGGATCGTCAATCAATTCCAACCCGTTGGCAATGGCGCCTACTGGAGAAATCACATCGTGGCAAACACGGCTGCACAGCAGGGCCGCAAGGTCGAGATCGGAAAGTTTGAGTTCGGACATGGCTGTTCCCACAGATGATTCGCTAATCCCCTTGTAGCATCTGAGGCCGGGAATTTCCGCATTGACGGCAGCACCCGCAACCGACAAGAAGGCGCCCGAACCGACCGGAGCAAAGCCTTAAATGACCATCGCACCCACCAGCCTCATGCAGTCCCTGATCGATATCTCAATCATCGCGGGCCGCGAGATCATGGCCATCTATGCCACTGACTTTTCCGCCAAGGAAAAGGGCGATCTTTCACCTGTGACGGAAGCCGACGAGGCGGCCGAGCGTATTATCCTTGCCGGTCTGGCGAAACTCGATGGCAGCATTCCGGTGATTTCCGAAGAAGCCGCATCGGCGGGCAAAATTCCCGAAGTCTCAAACCAGTTTTTCCTCGTCGATCCGCTCGACGGCACCAAGGAATTCATTTCGAAAAACGGTGAGTTCACCGTCAACATTGCCCAGGTCGAACATGGCGTGCCGGTGGCGGGCGTCGTTTACGCCCCGGCCCTGAAACGCATCTTCTGGGGCCAGCGCGGTGTCGGCGCGGCGCAAGGGACCGTTGAGAGCAACATCGCCGCAGGTTGGGTGAGCCTTAGCGTGCGGCAAGTTCCAGCCGATGGTGCAACCGTCGTCGCCAGCCGTTCGCACCGCGACCAGGCCACCGAAGATTTCCTCAAAACAGTCAAGGTGAAGTCGATCGCCTCGGCGGGCTCTTCGTTGAAATTCTGCCTCGTGGCGGCGGCCGAAGCCGACCTCTACCCGCGTTTCGGCCGCACCATGGAATGGGATACGGCGGCAGGTCATGCCGTGCTACTGGCGGCAGGCGGCAAGGTCGTAACCGTTGATGGCCCTGCCCTGTCTTATGGCAAGCGGGCGCGCGGCTATGACAACCCGGGCTTCATCGCCAGCGCCTAATGTCGCCAGCCCATTTTTGACGAAGCATTAACCATCCCGAAATCACCGGCTGCTAGTTTTCCTCAATGAGCTGCGCGGGGCCACGGAGTTGCCATGACTTCATGCCAATTCTGACCGCGCCGAAGCAATGAGGACACGATGATGAAGAAGCTGATCGCGCCGTTGGTGTTTGGAATGGTTTTAGGCCTCGGGCTGCCCGCCGCTGCGCAGACGACGGGATCGGTATCCAAATCCGAGCAGACCAGTTCGGCCAAGACCTACACCACCGAAGAGGTTTTGAGCGTCAGCCACCAGTTCTTTGGCAAAACCACGCGCGGCCTCGCCAAAGCCGTCGAATATGTATTCCAGCGCCAGGGCGAACCAACCGCCTACATCGTCGGCGAGGAAGGTGCGGGCGCCTTTGTCGGTGGATTGCGCTATGGTGAGGGGACCATCTACTACAAGGATGGCACCCGGCAGCGCATTTACTGGCAAGGCCCCTCGGTCGGCTTCGACTTCGGCGGCAATGGTTCGCGCAGTCTCGTGCTTGTTTACAATTCCACCACTCCCAGGGACCTCTATGACCGCTTCGCGGGCGTTGAAGGTTCGGCCTATCTGGTCGGCGGCGTAGGCGTGAATTTCCAGCGCCACGACGATATCATTCTCGCGCCCATCCGCACTGGTGTTGGGGCTCGCCTTGGAGCGAACATCGGCTATCTGAAGTATTCCAAGCGGCCAAACTGGAACCCCTTCTGACCTGCTAACAGCCATTCCTTGCACGCAGAGCCGCCGGTGTTACACGCTGGGCGGCCAGTCCGTCATGCTTCGGACACCATTTTCAGGTCTTTGAAAGTCAATCAAAGGAATCCTGACATGAAAAATGCTCTTATTCGGGCAGTCTTGGCCATGCCCCTGTTGTT
>JANLTS010000108.1:0-9551 GCA_031363045.1 Hyphomicrobiales bacterium | reverse complement strand
CCCGTGGCGGGGTTCCAGGTCATGTTGGTCCATTCGATTTGTGTCTCCCTTGGTTGATGATGGTTGATCCGCGATTCATCCATTCTATTGCGTCTAACACGGGTTGAGCACGCTGGGTTTGGGCTTTGTTGATAGCGCGGCGAGTCATAATGGTGGAAGGTTACATGTCGCAGGAAACGACCGTCGGCGAATGGGAAATGGAGTTTGTCCACTCGCGGTATTGGCGAGTTCGACCAAGTTTGGCACAAAACGCTGCGGTGATTCAGCCATCATACTTTCCATTCTTTCGCCGCGTCTGACACGAAAAGCGGGTAGAAATGAGTAGCAATTTTTGGACTCTGCATCACATGGCACAAGTCCGCTGGTTGACGTTTAAGCGTGCCAACGTGCGGGCCAATGAAATCGCCAACGCGATTGCCACACCAATGCCAAAGACTGTCGTGGGCCAGCCAAAGTGGGAATTGACCTGCCCCAGCAAAAGTGCGCCGGCAAGACCGCCCAGGTAATAACTGGTCAAATACAATCCATTGGCTTGGGCGCGATCGCGGCTGACGTTCGCCGACACGTATCCTGTTGCCGCCGCCTGGGCAGAAAACGTCGCCATGCCGAGCAAGGCCAGTCCAACTAGAACCAGCCAGAGTTCGGTTGATAGTGTCAGTGCCAGGCTTCCCAGTGCAACAGCCAACGAAAGCGTCAATGCCGTACTTGGTCCGAACTTGCGAACCAGATTTCCTGCCATTGGCGTGGTGATGATGGCAGGCGCGAAGACGAGATACACCAGCCCCAGCGACATTGGGGATAGGTGGAGTTGATTCACCAGGTAGAGGTTCACATAAGTGAAGACGCCAACAAAAATGAACAGAATGAGAAATCCAATGCCAAAGACAGCGCGCAATGCAGGATTTGCGAAGTGCCGCTTCCAGGCATCAAGTGCATTGCCACCATGCATGGGCGGGGTGTCGTCTCGCGGACCGATCAGCACCAAGGCTATGGCCGCGCCAACCAAGTTCAGTGCTGCAAAAAACAGGAAGGAACCCGAGAGCGACGTCATATCCGACAAGGTGACGGCTGTCAGGCGGCCAAACAGGTTGGATGCGACGTTACCGGTGATGTAGGCCGCCAGAGCGCCGCCCCTTGCCGTTATGTCACATTGCTCGGACAAGTAAGTTGCCGTCAGTGTAAAGGCAGCCGCCATGAGCGCGCCTTGAACGACGCGCAATGCCATGAACACCCAGATGCTGTCTGCAGCTGACAACAGCGCCGTTGGGATTGCAAGCAAGGCAAGGCACACCCAGATGCCGCGCTTGCGATCAATGCGATCGGCAAACCAGGCCACTGCGAGGCCCGAGACCGCCATGCCAAGAGTTGCGGCATTGACGGCAAAGCCAGCCGTGCCAGGGTCGGACTTGTATGCAACAATGATTTGCGGAAGTAGAGCCTGGGCACCGAACAAATCAATAAGTGTCAAGAAGCTGACAAGCGCAATAATGGCCGACCGCCGTACAACATCGCGTGGCCGATCTCCCATTAAAAGGCCGGTAATTGTAAGAGCCATGCCTCAGTCCTCCGTATCTAAGGCGCTGCGGCGCACGGGTATCAACATTACGCGGGCTCCGCGCCGCCAAGTCAGATAGGACCAAATCCAGCTCGACCCAACTGAAATGCGATTGGTGAAACCATGGAGAAATGAAACGTGCGCCAAGGACCAGGCGATCCAAGCGAGGAATCCCGACAGCTTGATAGTACCCAAGTCAGCAATTGCCTTGTTGCGGCCAATGGTGGCCATCGTGCCCCAGTCACGATAGCGGAATGGCTTTGGCAAAGACTTGCCAAGCAACTGCGTCCTGATAACATTGCCGGCATGATTTCCCATTTGCTTGGCAATCGGGGCCAGGCCCGGAAGTGAATGGGTGGAACCTGCAGGAATGTAAGCCGCGGTGTCACCGGCAACAAATATGCGATCATCGACCGGCAACCGCAGATGCTCATCTACCAGTACGCGGCCTGTCCGGTCTGCCGTGCATCCCAACCACGCCGCAGCCGGCGAAGCCTGCACGCCCGCAGCCCAAATCACTGTTTCCGCTGCAAGCGCTACGCCGTTCAGGAAGACGGCGCCTGGTCGAATGTCAGTGACGCGCGTCGAGGTCAGAACTTCAACGCCAATCGACTCGAGAGCCTTCCTCGCTTTTCCGCTTAACTTGGCATCGAACGACGGCAGTATGCGGGAGCCGGCTTCGACCAGCTTAATCTTTGCGCATGCCGATGACACCGAGCGGAAATCGTGGGCAAGCGAATGGCGCGCAAGTTCCGCTATGGCACCAGCCATCTCGACGCCTGTTGGGCCAGCGCCGACGATGACAAACTCGAGAAGCGCGTCGCGTCCCGGGCCCCGCGCCTCCATTTCAGCGCGCTCAAATGCGCCAAGGATGCGATGGCGCAAATTGTAGGCATCTTCGATTGATTTCAACCCGGGTGCAAATGCCGCCCACTCGTTGTGGCCAAAATAGCTATGCGTTGCACCGGTTGCGACGACAAGATAGTCAAATTCAAGTGTCCGTCCGGAAACGGTCTTGATGCTACGGGCGTCGCGGTCAACCGCCGTAACCTCATCCCAGTGCACTCGAACATTGCCATAGCTGCGCAGAATGTGCCTGATGGGTTGGGCGATTTCGGCAGGCGCCAATGCCGCGGTGGCAACTTGGTAAAGCAGTGGCTGGAAAAGATGATGGTTGCGACGATCGATCAGCAGAACATCTGCCTTCGCACCTGCAAGGGCGCGGGCGGCAGCAACGCCGGCAAAGCCGCCGCCGACAATTATGACTTTGGGAACGGTGGTCATGCCGCTATCGGTCACGCTGCAGTCCAGCCACCGTCAACTGGGAGGGAAATTCCCGTGATATTTTCGGCAGCCTCCGAACAGAGGAATAGCGCTACGCCAGCTAGTTGCTCTACCGTGACGAATTTCTTTGTCCATTGTGCGGCCAGCAACACGTCACGTTTGACGGCTTCTTCGGAGATTCCACGTGCAGCTGCCGTTTCCGGGATTTGCTTTTCAACCAGTGGCGTCAACACATAACCGGGGCAAATGGCGTTGACGGTCACACCGTTTTGCGCGGCTTCAAGAGCAATAGTCTTGGTAAATCCGGTGATGCCATGCTTGGCCGTGACATAGGCCGACTTGTAAGGCGACGCGACGAGGCCATGCGCTGAAGAAATGTTGATGATGCGGCCCCATCCCCGGCGCTTCATGCCGGGCAAGGCAGCGCGTGTGGTATGGAACGCAGAATTCATGTTGATGGCGATGATCAAGTCCCACCGCTCCGGTGGGAAGGTCTCGACGGGCTCGACAGTTTGAATGCCTGCGTTGTTGACGACCACATCAACTGAACCGAAACGCGCTTCGGCATTGGCAATCATGGCGACGATCTGGTCTGGCTTCGACATGTCGGCGCCATCGAATGCAATGCTGCCAGAACCCAGCTTTTCAAGTTCTGCTATTTCACTGGCAATCTCGGCGACATTGCCAAAGCCGTTGATGACGACGTTTGCGTTGGCGGCGGCGAAGCCCTTGGCGATGCCAAGGCCGATACCTGATGTTGAGCCCGTAACCACCGCTGTTTTTCCAGTCATGTCCATGGCGATGTTCCTTTGGTGCAATGGGTTCAATCGACAGACAGCGGTTCAACCAACACGCCGTTGCGTACTTCGTGCAATATGACGCCGTCGTTCAGGTTGTTGTTTGTCCGCCATGGCGACTTTTCGAGCATCACATTGGTGTCGCGGTAGCCAGCCTCGCGCCGCAGGCGAATGCCGCCGCGGCTGAAGTCAATGTCCTTGAGATGATCTTCGGCGGGAATGGTGGGGGCTAAGAGCCTGGCCACATGCATCGTTGTAGCGCAACCATACTCCAGCAGGTCGATGACGGTCTCTTTTTTCAACGCCGATTCAGGCAATAGCTTGCCCAATTGGGTGACGACATGGCGCAAGCGGTGCAACTGGCGTTGACGCTTGATGTGAGATAGGGCCCGGCTGGAATACTGAATGTCTTTCTGGCGGTTCAATACCTGCCAAATGGTTTCCGGCTCTCTGCCCTCCGGGTTCCAAACGTGAACGGCAAAGACCAGCGAATTGCGCCGAGGCACATCGTCAAAGACAACTTCAACTGGAGTGTTGGACAAAATACCGCCGTCCCAATAGAGCTCACCGTCAATTCGCACAGCGGGAAATGACGGCGGCAGTGCTCCGGACGCGATGACATGGTCCATGCCGAGCGGCATGTTGCGGCTGTCGAAATAGCGCATTTCTGCGGTGCGCACCGATGAAGCACCAACGGTCAGCCGGGTCGTGGATTTTTCGAGGTGATCGAAGTCGATCAGGTCGGACAGCGTCTTGCGCAGTGGATCGACGGAGTAATAGCTCGCTTCCTCGGCGCCAAGCACCGTGTGCGGGCTTATGAACGCCGATGGGCGCGGGCGGAAGAATCCGGGCAAGCCCACGCTGACGGTCTGCAAGTTTCTGGACATTGCGCCAAACCAGCTCTCGGCAGCACCCAAATTCTGCTTTTGTTCAATGCGATTCCAGAATTCGCCGAGGCGCTCGAGCCGGTTTTCTGGCCTGTTTCCGGCGATAAGTGCCGCATTAATTGCTCCGATCGAAGTGCCAATGACCCAGTCCGGTTCGATGCCTGCCTTGGTGAGTGCTTCGTAGACACCGAACTGGTAAGCGCCAAGCGCGCCGCCGCCTTGCAGTACCAGCGCTATCTGTCCCAGTTTTCTGATATCGTTGACTGTATCGTTCATTTGAAATCTCTCCTGAAAACGTGAGGGACATGCTGCAGGCCTTCGACCCGCAGCACTTGAAAAATGCGGCACTCTGCGTATGAAACCGGTCCAGCCGGATCGATGAGATACGCCTTATTCGGTACAGTCAGACAAGTTCTTGCAGCCGGCGACTGCCGAGACAATCGAAGCGACAACTTCGGTTGCCTTGGCGAATTCGGCTTTGCGGTTGGTGATGCCGTAACGCTGGGCCACCCAATCCCAATTTTGGTAGACCACCCAAACCTTGCCCTCCTCATCCTCGTGCACCAGCATGCGTACGGGCCAATCGACGCCACTTTCGGGATTTGATGTGAGGAACAACACGCCAAGCGGCGGGTTTCCAAAAATCAGGAGTTGCGACGGCTTTAGGTCGATTGCGGCACCCTTGGCCAATTTGGCTTGGTCGATGGTTGCGAAGAACATAATGCCCTTTGCCTCGATATCGGTGCGAATCCGGTTTGCCGTGTCATCAACCGAATAGGCGCTGCGAGTGCGGATCAAACCGTCACCTTGCAGCCGGATATCGGCGGAATCCGCGGCAACGGGTGGCGAATTTCCAGCGATCACCGCAAAACAAAGCAAGGCTACCACGAGGTGGGCAATGCTAGGGCGCCTGCTACGTGGGTAATTGAACATCTGCTGCATGGGCATGTCTGTGATTTCCGCCTCACTGGTTGGATCGGTGCATTGGGCTTCGGCGCAAGCTTTAGGTGGCGCCGAAGTCCGTTTGCCTGTGGTGCCCGCGGCCGGGCTCCTGACGCCTACATCATGTCGTCTGGAGGCATATCAGGTGGCAGCAGGTCGCCAGAAATGATGACCACTTTCGTGTCGCTTTCATTGCGCCACCAATGGCCCAACGCAGGACCGAACTCCGGCACCACGTCACCAGCGGTGTGAACGATCTTGCCTGCGCAGTCGCTACGATATTCAATGACTGTGCCTTCCAGAATCAGGATGTTGGCAGCACGCTTGTCATGCGTATGCCAAGGCACAACGCCATCTGGTTCCAGCGTGATGCGGCGCATGCGCAACATGTAGCCCGCAAATTCCTTACCTTTGCTGGTGAGATCGACGGTCGAGATCACCTCGTCCTTGACATTCTTCGGCATCGTCTCGCCGGTGGAGCGCGCGCCTTCCTTCATTTTATCCGGCGCGCATTCACCTGCGAAGGCCGGGGCGGCAGCGAGTAGCATTGCGCCAAACGTGGCAGCAGCTGTAGCGCTCGTGACGAATTGCAACATTTTCGACGACATTGAATGGATTCCTTCATTTGGATTTGAGCGGGGGAGAGAGGTGAGTGAATTAGGGAGTGGGTTTTTCGGGTTCGGCGGTACCCGCTGCCGCACGATAGATCTGGGCGAACAGTGACTGGACGAATTGCAGGTTGCGTATCGAGTGTTCCATGCCTTGCTGCATCGATCTCTGCAGAAGTTGCTGCGGCAATGCCATTGCGGCCTGGGGATCGTTGCTCGACATCGCCTCGGTTGCCATTCGCGCAGCGTCCTTTTGCGCGGTGATAGAAGCCTCGAATCCTGAATCCACGAGATCCATGATCGCCTTGGAGAGGGCGTTCTCAGCCTTGCCCATGCGCTTCATGCCATTCACTAGCTCGCCAACACAGGCAGCCTGGAGTTCAATGACAACGTTGGCCGATGGTGCGGCAGTGTCCGTCTTGTTTTCGATTGATGACACAACAGATCCTCCACTTACCATTCCACCACGTGCAAACTGCAGGAGCAATTTATGTGATGCGGTTCGTTTTATTATGCAATTGCGAGAAAGTGTACGCAGTTACGCGTATCGGTTTCATGCGGCTGGCGTATACTGCATTGTGCCCCCCTCGATGCAGCCAATCACGTCCTGAACCTCAACCGTTCTGGCGATAGAACTCCATGCAAAACCGGCAGAAGAGGTCGATCGCTGGCGTGTGGCGGCGGCCACGCACGGTAGCAACAGAGACGATCCGCCTGATCTTCGGTTCAGTCATTGGCCTGCGCAACAAATCCGGAAACAGCGCCATATACTCGGGGATGCACGCACACCCCATGCCCGCCAAAATCATCGCCTGAATCCAATCCTCGTGTTCGCTGCGATAACGGACGTCGGGCTCCACTTTGAAATGGCCAGTGTCTTCTTGATAGTGCAGCAAATACTCGCAATTCAACCGCTCTAGATACGGCTCCTGGTGCAACTCCTTGACTGGCACACATTCCATTTTCTCAAAGCGATGGCCGCGCGGAAACGCTACAACATATTGCTCTTCGTAGAGCGGATGAGTGGTAATGATTTCAGGGTATTTTGGAACGGCGGCAAGGGCAACGTCGAGGCTGCCTTCGGCCAGCAACTCGATGATTTTTTCGCTCTTTGCCTCAAGCAATTCAATGGTGAGTTGGGGCGCACGTTTGGCCAACATTGAGATGATCGGAATGAGCCGCGATGGGCCAATTGTGCACATCACCCCCAACTTCAAGGTTGTCCTGGTCATGGCCAAAAATCCGACCGCTTCCTCATGTACGGATTTCATTTGCGCCATGGCGACTGCCAGACGGGGCCTGACGATGCGTCCCAATTCAGTGAGGTGGGTGCGGCCGCGCTCGCGGCGCACGAGATCGGCACCAAACTCCTGTTCCAAGAGCTTGATGCTACGCGACATCGTCGGCTGCGTAACCCCGCATTTTTCGGCTGCCTTGGTGAAACTCAATGTTTCAGCCAAGGCAAGAAAATGACATATTTGATTCAGATCCATGATGATGAAAGCATTCTTTCACTCAACCCTGTTGGTCGGGAATTGTTAGCATCGGATTGATCGGGCGGAGCATCACAACTCCATGACAATTCGTAGCATTGCAGTGCGCGCTGTTGCCGTGATACTCACGATCAGGTGAACATGCGGCATTGACCGGTGCTGAAGCGGAGTTGCCGAAAAATCGCGGTCTTGGACCAAATTGGAATGAGGCCGTTGAAGCCAGCCAGGCTTGTTTGCCAAACGTCAGTCGATGAACGTCACTCCGATGCACAACTCCGGCGCATAAGAACAATGGTCACGCACAGTTATCACTCGCAAATAGCTTTAGCAGGCTGCTGAAAAACCGTCGATTTTGCTTTTGTGCTGTGATTCAGTCTGTCGTGCAAGACGGAGTGATTTGCTATGCGCGGTGGGCCTAAAGAGACAAAGCAGCTTTTCTGTTATGTTGACATTGAGGAGCGGTTTGTTGGCGATCATCCGTTGCGTGCCATCAGGCACCTGGTTGAAGAGGTGCTTGTTGGGCTGTCGCCGGAGTTCTCCAAGCTCTATTCACATACCGGAAGACCGTTCATTCCGCCCGAGCATATGTTGAAAGCTTCGCTGTTGCAGGCCTTCTTCACCGTCCGATCCGAGCAGCAACTGATGGAGCAGATCAACTACAACATCCTGTTCCGCTGGTTTGTCGGACTGTCGATGGATGACTGTGTCAAGGACGCTTTGAGTTTTTCCAATAACCGGGAGCGGCTGATGCAGGCGGATGTGGCGAAGAGCTTCATGCCACGTCTGTTGAACCTGCCCGATGTGAAGGGACTTCTGTCGTCGGGGCACTTCTCGGTAGATGGCACGCTGATCGACGCCCGGCCGTCGATGAAGAGTTCTGCGCCAAGGGACGGTTCCGGCGACCCGCCGGCGCGTGGGCGCAATGGCGAGCGCAATTTCTGCGAGGAGAAACGCTCCAACGAGAACCATGCTTCGACAACTGATCCCGATGCGCGGCTGTTCCGCAAAGGTCATGGCCAGTCGAGCCGCCTCTGCTTCATGGGCCATGCCCTGATGGAGAACCGCAACGGACTGATTGTTGATGCTCAAGTGAGCTACGCCACGGGAAGCGCCGAGCGTGATACGGCACTTGTCCTGATAGACCGCAGCTAAGCAAAGTCGCGCCGCATCACACTGGGAGCCGATAAGCTATTCGACACGCAAGGCTTCATCGCCGCGCTGCGCACCCGCAAGGTGACGCCGCACATCGCCATCGACGGGCGTGTCAGTAAGCTTGGTGTGGCCCGTTCAACGGCCATGGATGGACGCACAACCCGCCATCCTGGCTACAAGGTGAGCCAGCGCATCCGCAAACGCATCGAGGAAGTCTTCGGCTGAGCCAAGACCATAGGCGGCATCGCTAAAGTCAAAGTCAGGGGGGCTTGCAAAGGTCGCTGCCGCCTTCACCTTCACCATGGCTGCCTACAACATCATCCGCATTCCAAAGCTGCTACAGGAGACCGCGTGAGAGCCGATGCCAATGTTTTCAGGTTCTCACCGCAAAATCCCAGCGTCATCGGTTCCGCCCAGCGCCAACACCCGCATCAATGACAAACAAAGCCATGATGCAGAAGAAATTGTGAGTTTTTCAGCAGCCTGCTAGAGCGACCGGCAGTCAATTGTCCACCCAGCGCTCTAGATTCCCGCGTACCAGTCGTAGCCGATCTCGTCCTCCCAGTAGCCGCCCTTGCCTTTTCCGATGTCGGCAAGGCTCGCCACCGCTTCGATCCGCATGATGTATTTCGCCTGCTTGTAACCCAGTTGCCGCTCGACCCGCAGCCGCAACGGCGCACCATGACCGACGCTGAGCGGCTGATCGTTCATAGCATAGGCGAGGATGGTCTGGGGATGGAAAGCATCAACCAGATCGATGCTTTCATAGTAAGCCTGGCCATCGAAGTCGTCGGCGCATTGCAGCACCAGGTAACGGGCGGCCGGCAGCAGCA
>JANLTS010000093.1:0-1712 GCA_031363045.1 Hyphomicrobiales bacterium | reverse complement strand
GGAACACGGTGTCGCGGAAACGGTCGGTCTTTGGCGGCTTGTCGTCCATGGGAAATCCGGTTGAAGAGGTTCGGCGCGCTTCTAGCAGCCTTGGCCAGTTCGATAAAGCCATGGTTTCCGGCTCTTGACTTCCAGCATCCGCCGAAGCGTAATCCCTGAAACCAAGGAGTTCGGCATGGCAATCATTGGCGGTCCCCTCACCGGCACATCAGGCAATGACATCCTGCTGGGCGATGCCCGGGAGCTGAGTATCGGCTTCGACAATTTCTCCAACACCATTGCTGGCCTTGGCGGCAACGACATTATCATCGGCGATCTCTACGACCCAGACGGTTACGATACCGAAGGCGACACGATATCGGGCGGAGACGGCGACGACATCATCTATGGCGATACAGCACCCGATCTATCAGCGCTTGGTGTCGAGAATGATTGGGACGATGACCCGCAGTGGGACACGCGGACCGAGGGCTCGGCCGACACGCTCAATGGCAATAGCGGCGCTGACGCGATCTATGGCGGTGGCGGCGGCGATCAGATTTTGGGTGGCAGCGGCGCTGATACGCTGCACGGCCAGGCCGGAAGCGACGCGATTTCGGGCGGCACTGGCCTCGATCTCCTGATCGGCGGTGCCGATGCCGATCAGCTCACCGGTGGCGGCAGCGCTGACACATTCGGTTATGACGCAACAACTGACTCGCGGCGCAACGCCATGGATATCATCACCGATTTCAATTCCAACGCCGCTGACATCATCGATCTCGCGGCGATTGACGCGATATCAGGCGGCGCCGACAACCGGTTTACCTGGCGCGGCACGCAGGATTTCACCGGCCTGGGGCAACTCCGCTACGAGGTAAACAACGGCGACACCTTCGTCGAGGTCAACACCTCGGGCGATCTCAGGCCAGAGCTGCGCATCGAGATCACTGGCATTCACGCGCTGGACAAGCTGGACTTCATCCTCTGAGGCTCTCCGCCCTAGCCGCGCTTCGACTTTGAATCGGCCAGCACGCAGAGCATTTCCCACATCAGGTTGGCCGCCGTAATGGCGGTGATGCCGGTCGGATCGAAACACGGCGCCACCTCGCAAATGTCGCCGCCCACCAGATGCATGCCCTGCAGCGAGCGGATCATCACCTGCACATCGCGGGGCGTCAGCCCGCCGATTTCCGGAACCCCGGTTCCCGGCGCCCAGGCGGGGTCGATGCCGTCGATGTCGATGGTCATATAGGTGGGGCCAGTGCCCAGCACCTCGCGGATTTTCTTCACCACCGCGTCGCGGCCCATGCGTTCATACTCGTCGATGGTGATGCAGGTGAAGCCCTTGTCCTGGCCCCACTTGATGTCATCGGGTGAAAAGCGCGAGCCCCGCAAGCCGATCTGGATCGTGCGCTTGGGGTTGATCAAGCCTTCCTCAACGCCACGGCGGAACGTCGTGGCGTGGTTGATCTTGGTGTCAGCCAGCGTGTCCAATGTATCGGCATGGCTGTCGATGTGGAAAATCCCCACCGGCGTTGTCTTGGCGATGGCCCGCAAGATGGGCAGCGGCACGGTGTGGTCGCCGCCGATCGACAGTGGCAAAACGCCCGCCTTGTGGATGGCGGCGAAGTAGCGCTCGATCATCTTGATCGACCGCGACAGGTCGATGGGGTTCACCGGCGCATCGCCGACATCGGCGACGTTGCACAGGTCATAGGGCGCTATGCCGG
>JANLTS010000077.1:0-11394 GCA_031363045.1 Hyphomicrobiales bacterium | reverse complement strand
CCAGTCATCGTATCGAGGCCAGCACCACCGATGATGATATCGGCACCAGCCATGCCCAGGATCGTATCGGCGCCACCGGCCCCGCTCAACGTGTTCCAGCCGGAGTTACCGGTGATGGTGTTAGCGCCGCTGTTACCAGTAGAGTTGATCGAAGCCGTGCCGGATTGCGTCAGGTTCTCGACTTCCGTCGCCAAAACATAGTTGTTGTAAGCGGTAATAACTGTGTCAGTGCCACCGCTTGCCGCTTCAGTGACGACATCGCCCGATTCGCCGACATAATAGGTGTCGTTGCCGATGCCACCAGTCATGCTGTCATTGCCGCGGTCGCCGTTCAACGTGTCGTTGCCCTCAAGGCCGAGCAGAGTGTTGGCCCCAAAATTGCCGGTGATGACGTTGTCCAGTGTGTTGCCGGTGCCGCTGATGGCTGCGGTGCCAGTGAGCGTCAGGTTCTCGATGTTGCTGGCCAGCGTCCAGGCGAGCGTCGAGTAAACCAGATCGGTGCCGGCACTTGCACCTTCGGTCGTGGTTTCACCACCGCTGCCGACATAATAGATGTCGTTGCCGATTCCGCCGATCATGGTGTCGACGCCGCCCATGCCGTTCAGCGTGTCGTTGCCATCACCACCGGTGAGGGTATTGATTGAGCCATTGCCTATCAGGATGTTGTTGCCGGCATTGCCGGTCGCGGTTGCTGCCGTGCCCGCCAGCGTGATGTTCTCGACATTGGCGAGCGCCGCAATCGAGTAGCTGATAGTCGAAGTGACGGTGTCGTTGCCACTACCGGCGCCCGAAGCCTCAGTCACCACGTCACTGGCGTTGTCGACCGCGTACTTGTCGTGTCCCGCGCCACCTACCATCGTGTCGGCGCCGCTGCCGCCGGTCAGCGTATCGTCGCCGTCACCGCCCGACAGCGTGTTGGCGGCCGAGTTGCCGATCAGAATATTGGCCAGCGCATTGCCGGTGCCGCTGTTGGCGGAGAAACCGGTAAGCGTCAAGTTTTCGACATTGGTGAAGCTTGCGAGGCTGAAGGAAACGCTTGATTGAACAAGCTCGGTACCAGCGTCGAGAGCCTCGGTGATTGTGTCGCCGGCATTGTCCACCACATAGGTGTCCTTGCCGTTGCCACCGACCAGGATGTCGGCGCCAGCGCCACCATTCAGCGTGTCGTCGCCATTTCCGCCGGTCAGCGTGTTGACGGCGGAATTGCCCGTGAGAATGTTTTTCAGGCTGTTGCCTGTGCCATTGATGGCCGAGAAGCCGGTGAGCGTCAAGTTCTCAAGGAAGCTGCCGAGCGTGGCGGTGAGGCTTGACTGCACCGTATCTGTGCCTTCGCCGTCGTTTTCCACGATGCTGTCGCCGGCATCGTCGATGACATAGGTGTCGTTGCCGGCACCACCTGTCATTGAGTCGGCACCGGTGCCGCCATTGAGCACATTGGCGGCGATATTGCCGGTGAGGATGTTGTCGAGTGTGTTGCCAGTGGCGTTGATCACCGCCGAGCCTTGCAGCTGAATATTCTCGACGTTGGCACCGAGCGTATAGCTGATTGTCGCCTTGACGGTATCCGTGCCGGCGCTCGCATCCTCGTTGCAGAGGTCACCGATGTTATCGACCATGTAGGTATCGTTGTTGGCGCCACCATTCATGATGTCGGCACCCAAGCCGCCGTCAAGCGTGTCATTGCCGGCCAGCCCGTTCAGGGTATCGCCTTCAACCGTTGTTCCGGCCGGTCCAAGAACATCGGCGCCGATCGTTCCGTCGAGCGTCACGGGATTGACGTTTTTGACGGTGATCGCAATGGTCTGGGTATCGACCAGGGTGCCGTCCGAAGCTTCCACGGTGATGTTGTAGACATTGTTGGCGCCGGAATCCGTGGGCTTCTCAAAGTCCGGAGCGCCAATGAAAGTCAGAACACCGGTCACCGCATCGATGCGGAACTTGAAACTGTCGCCACCGGGCACGATTCTGTAGGTTATCGGATCACCATCGATATCGTTGGCTGTTACGGTCGTCACCGCAGTTACGCCCTCGAAGACATTGATGGCGGCGGAAGCGCCACCACCGTTGGAGGAAATGACGGGCTTTGTAGCGGGCATCGTTGTGGCTCCTGGAATTGCGGTTCGGGTATGGTTGTCGTCGGCTGGTTTGTCTTCTGATCGGGGGCGGGTAGCCGGGTCGATGCTGGAGACAACCTGTGTTCAGAGCCAGAAATCACCACAGTTGGCTATAAGGACAGATAAGCTGAATGGCGAAGATTTAAGTCGAATGGTGGGTATTAACGCACCCATGGCGGGAAACCGCAACGCCGGGTTGGCGCTCGGTAGTGGGCTCAAAACCCTACAAAAACAACAGTTCGAGCTGGGCCGGGCGGCGATGTAAAATCGTCACAATCGCACTCCGCCCGGAGGGCAGGTGATTTTTCGGTCCGGACAAACTCTCGTCGATGGTGAATGACAAGTAAACCACCAAGCTAACAAACTTAGTGAAAACTTGGCGCTACGTTGAGAATTGGCGGCCCGTGCCGACAAAACGTGCAACGGCATAAGTCTCTGCCGTTCAGGAGTTCAAATGATGATGTCTCCGGCCGCGAGTACGGTGTTACCGGTGTTGACATAGTCGAAGATCACATAATTGCCGCCGCCCAGGGTCAGAATTGCCGCACCAGGTGTCAACACTTCGAAAGCGTCCAGGACGTCTGCCTTGCTGGCAAAGCCGAAATCGCTGACATTGATCTTGTCGATTCCGGTGCGGAAATCGAGGATGTGATCTTCATCGCAATCCTTGAGGAACACGAATGTGTCACTGCCCAGTCCACCGCGCAGCATGTCATTGCCCGTGCCGCCATCGAGATGATCATTGCCGGCGCCACCGTCGAGATGATCGTTGTCGTTGTTGCCATGGAGTGTGTCGTTGCCAGCCTGTGCCTTGATGAGATCGTCGCCCAAGTATCCGTCAAGCTCATTGGCGCCATCATCACCACGAATCTCGTCGGCAAGCCGGCTGCCGATGACGTTCTCGATGGACGTGACGAAATCAGTGGAAAATTTCATGTCGAAAATCGTACCGCGCGCCAGATTGGCATCAATGCCATGCGGCCGTTCTGCGATACTCCTGTCGAATTCATAGCTTATCGTGTCCAGCCCTCCGCGGCCATTGATAATGTCATAGCCGTCGCCGGTGCGGAACGTCTCGTCCGCTCCGGAACCCGACAGTTTGTCGTTTCGGTCGGTGGCCCAGATGCCCTCGACATCAACCAGAGTGTCCACGTCACCCCACGGATCCCTCACCGTACCTGCCGTCAGGTCGGCGATGATTCCCAGAGTAGCTGTGAAAGAGTTGTTATATTGCGCAAAGTCGAACCCGGAACGGCCATTGATATAGTCGTCGCCTTCATTGCCTTCGAAAACTTCGAAGCCGTCGTTTGCACTGTTTCCACCAAGCAACCGGTCATCGAATCTCGTGCCGAAGACTGCCTCGATGTCAATCAGTGTATCGGTACCGCCGCTTCCATCTTGCGCCACGCCGGACTTAAGATCGACGTTTATGCCTTTGGTTGCGCTGTTGAATGCAACTGAGTCCCAATCGATCCACCAAGGTGGAACGTAGGAGTCGTTTTCGGTGCCGCCGTCGATGACATCGTTACCCCTCCCGCCATCGAGATAGTCCTCGCCGCGCCCGCCAATCAGTTTGTCGTTGCCGTCTCCACCAGTCATGATGTCGGCGCCATCCAGGCCCTTGATGGTATCGTTGTTGGAGGTTCCGTTGAGGGTGTCTCGCAGTTCCGTTCCTTCAATCAGTGCCATGCTCAACCTCTGGACAACCTTTTCAAAGCTATCTTGAACTTACACTTTACGCAGAGTCAATAGACTCGGGTTCTCGGGCACGAAATGGCTATTTCCCCGCCTCTTGCAGGAACAATTCCCTCAACTTTCGCACCATCGGTCCCGGCTGGCCGCCGCCGATGCGTTTGCCGTCGATCTCGGTGATCGGCATGACGAATTGCGAAGCGCTGGTGAGAAAGGCTTCATCCGCCGCATAGGCTTCGTCCACCGTGAAGGCCCGCTCTTCGATGACGATGCCTTGCTCTTGCGCCAGCCGGAACAGGCTGCGCCTTGTACAGCCGGCGAGGATCGCGTTCGACAGTCCCCGCGTGATCACCTTGCCGTCCTTGACGATGTAAGCATTGGACGAGGTTCCTTCGGTGATGAAACCGTCTTCCACCATCCAGGCCTCGGTGGCCCCTTTCTCGTAAGCCTCCTGCTTGCCGAGCACCGGCGCCAGCAGCATGACCGTCTTGATGTCACGCCTGGCCCAGCGCAGATCGGCGATCGTGACCACGCTCACACCCTTCACCGCGTTGGGATTGTCGACGAGCTTCATCACTTGCGTGAAGGCGATCAGCGTCGGCTTCGCGTCCTTCGGGAAGTTGAATGTGCGGTCGGCGGCACCACGAGTCACCTGCATGTAGATGATGCCTTCGGTGAGGCCGTTGCGTTTGGCAATTTCAAGGTGCATGGCTCTGAGCTCATCCTTCGTGCATGGCCAGGCAATGCGCAATTCCGACAGCGAGCGCTCCAGCCGCTGCATGTGCGGATCGTAGTCGACGAGCTTGCCGTTGACCACCGCGGTCACTTCGTAAACGCCGTCGGCGAACAGGAAACCGCGATCGAAAATCGAGATTTTTCCCTCTGATTCCGGAAGAAATTCGCCGTTGACATAGACGGTGCGGGACATCGCAAAAGCTCCTTCATGCTGCGCTGCTCCCTAGACCAGATTCTCGGACCCAAATCCATGGGGGTTGTGGAGCCCCCCATCGGGCATGCTAGAAGATTGGGCAACGTCAACAGCCACGAAGGATATCATGGCGCGCACCGTGCCCGAAACCGCCATAACGGCCATGCTGGCCCGCGAAGAAGCCCTCTTCACCCAGCGCAACCCGGTTTCGAAAAGGCTCTCGGACAGCGCTGCGAAAAACTGGCTGAGGGGCGTTCCCATGCATTGGATGGTGGATTGGGGAACGCCCTTTCCGCTGTTCGTGGCGAAGGCTGAAGGTGTTGATGTCACCGATGCCGATGGCAATTCCTATGTCGACTTTTGCCTCGGCGACACCGGCGCCATGTTTGGCCATTCGCCTCCTGCCATCGCCGAGACCCTGCGGCGCGAGGCCGCCAATGGCTTTACCACCATGATGCCCTCACCCGATGCGGTGATCGTCGGACAAATGCTCGAGGACCGGTTTAACTTGCCGTTCTGGCAGGTGACGGCGACGGCGTCGGATGCCAACCGCGCCGTCATCAAATGGTGCCGCGCCATCACCGGACGAAGCAAGATCCTGGTCTTCAATCACTGCTATCACGGCGCAGTCGATGAAACCTATGTGACGATTGACGGCGGCACGGCGCATGCAGACCCCGCCCTGATCGGCGAAGTGCGCGACCTGACTGAGTTCACCAAGGTGATCGAGTTCAACGACATCCCGGCCCTTGAAGCCGCATTGGCGGATGGCGATGTTGCCTGCGTGCTGGCCGAGCCCATCATGACCAATGTCGGCATGGTGCTGCCGGACGAGGGCTATCACTCGGCCCTGCGCGAGATCACCGCACGGACCGGCACATTGCTGATCCTCGATGAAACCCATTGCATGTCATCGGGGCCTGGCGGTTACAGCGGCGAACATGGATTGCAACCTGACGGCCTGGTTCTTGGAAAGCCTATCGCGGCGGGCATCCCGGCGGCCGTCTATGGTTTCAGCGCCGCCGCCGCCGCCCGCATTTCAAAGTTTCTTGAAACCCGCTCGCCCGGCCATTCTGGCATCGGCACGACGCTGTCGGGCTCGAAAATCCAGCTGGTGCTGATGCGCGCCGTGCTCGAAACTTGTTTCACCGAGGAGGCATTCGGCCCCTTGACTGCGCTTGCCAGGCGGCTCGAGAAGGGCATCGCGGACGTCATCATCAAACATTCATTGCCGTGGCACGTCGTCCGTGCCGGTGCCCGGGTGGAGTTCATGTGCACTCCCTTAAGGCCCCGTAACGGCGGCGAGGCCGCGAAGGTGATCCACCGGCCGATCGACGTGGCCCTGCATCACTATCTTCTCAACCGCGGTGTCATCGTCACACCGTTCCACAACATGATGCTCATCTGCCCCGCCACTACCACGGCGCATGTCGATCAACTGGTCACCATGCTCGACCGCTGCATCGACGAACTGATGAGTTGAATTCGGAGTAGAAAACCATGGCCCTTGTAACCCCACGCCGCGAGGCCGAAGCCCAGAAGTTTCTTGACGCCAATCCCGATATCGACACCGTACAGGTGGTCTGGACCGACCTCTGCGGCGTTGCCCGCGGCAAGGTTCTGCGCCGTGACGAGGTGGTGCCCGCCTGGAAGGATGGCCGCTTCATGCCGATCTCGGCCCTCGTCCTCGATGTCACGGGACAAGACGTTCCCGAAACCGGCCTGGTTTTCGACGAAGGCGACCGCGACATGCTGATGTGGCCGATCCCCGGCACCTTCGTGCGTGTGCCATGGATGGAAAGGACCGCGCAATACACCGCCGCCGTCCATGACCTCGACGGCGTGCCGCATTATGCCGATCCGCGTAACGCGCTGGAGAAAGTCGTCACGCGGTTCAAGAAGGAACTGAACATGACGCCGGTTGGGGCTGTCGAACTCGAGTTCTTCCTCATGGACCGGGCCTCCGCCATGGCCGGAAAACCGATGGCGCCGAAGTCACTCATCAACGAGCACCGGCCACAGCATTACCAGGCCTATTATCTTCAGGATACGGATGATTTTGCACCGTTCTTCAAGGATCTCTATGCCTGGTGCGAGATTCAGGATCTGCCCGCCAAGACGCTGATCTCGGAATATGCGCCGGGACAAATGGAAATTGTTCTCCGCCATCGCAGCGATGTCATGGATGCCTGCGACGAGGGCGTGATGCTGAAGCGGCTGATCAAGGCCTGCGCCGAAAAGCACGGGCTTGCCGCCACTTTCATGGCCAAGCCCTATTCGGAATGGACCGGCTCCGGCATGCATATTCATGTGTCGCTCGCCGACGAAGAAGGCAACAATCTGTTCGAGGCGGAAGACCCGCTGCAGAACGAGTTGCTGATGCATGCGATTGGCGGCCTCAAGGCGGCGATGGCGGAATCGATGCTGATCTTTGCTCCCAATGCCAACTCCTACCGCCGCTTCCGCCGCAATTCCTATGCGCCGGTCTCGGCCTCCTGGGGCATCAACAATCGCACGGTGAGCCTGCGTATTCCGGCCGGCGCCGCCAAGGCCTGCCACATTGAACACCGGCCGTCCGGTGCCGATGCCAACCCCTACCTCGTCATGGCGGCGATTCTGGCCGGCATGCATCACGGCATTCTCGAGAAGTCCGAGCCCGGCAATCCGGTGGTCGGCAACGGTTATGAGCGCCGCGCCAAATACATTCCCGGCAATTGGCACGACGCCATCGACGCTTTCTGGCGGGCCTCGATCCTGAAGGAATACTTCGGCAAGGAATTTGTCGATACATTCTGCACCCTGAAGGAAGTCGAGGCCGATCGCTTCTACGCCGAACCGACGGCCCGCGACTTCGAATGGTATCTGCGCACGGTATAGGAAGAGACTGAGGAACATGCCGCCGGATTTCGTTTATGCGCTGCCGCCGGCGGCGATGTTCTTCTCCATTCTTGCCATCACCGGGCTGGTGGCACTCGGCCTGCACCTGCTTTTCTTGCTCAAGGCTGCGCATTACATCAGCGTCCGGTTGGCCGATCTCTCGCCAGTGGTGACAACGCTGTGCGGCACGCTCTTCGTGCTGTCGGTCACGTTTCTCGCCAACTCCGTCTGGCAGACGGAAGACCGGGCCCGCGAGACCGTGAATGCCGAGGCCCGCAGCTTGCGGGTCATCGAGACTTACATGGATGCCATGACGGCGTCATCGCGCGATGGCTTCGCCCGTATCATCAACACCTATGGCCAGGCGGTTGAAGACGAATGGAGCAAGATGGCCGATCCCGCCAGCCGTGCCAACGCCGAACAGCAATTGAAGGATATCTATGCGGCGGTGATCGAGGGATTTTCCGAAGGCGACAAGAACCGCCTGCTGCAGCAGCGCATTCTGGGAGCCCTTGACCAACTCTCGATTGCCCGCCAGCAGCGCCTCTCCATGGCGCAGGACGTGGTGAGCGCTGGGCAATGGTTTCTCGTCACCATGTTGGGCCTGTTGCTTCTGGTGATGATCGCGGCTGGCCATGGCCGCTTTCCGCTTGTCCGCGCCATTGCGCTCTCGGCCATCGGCATGGCGATCTCTATTGCCCTCTTCGTCATCCTCGCCCATGATCGGCCGTTTGTCGGCTATCATGCAGTAACCCCTCAACCTATTCTCGCGGCGGCCGGAGTAGCGGACTGAATGCTGCGCTTCACCCAGCAGAATGGCCGTTACCGCATCGAAGGCCAGCGCGGCGACGCTGGATTTATCGAGGTGATGAAATGGCAATTCACCAGCAAGCGTGCGGTCTGGCCAGCGTGGATCGACAACCGGCCGCATCCACGCCCGCCGCAGCGCGTCGATGGCAATGAACTCCTCGCCACCTGGATCGGTCATTCGACTGTGCTGATCCAGACGGCGGGCCTCAACATCCTGACCGATCCGTTCCTGTCGCTGCGTGCCAGTCCGTTTCAATGGCTAGGCCCCAAGCGCGTGCGCGCCGCGGCCCTCGACGCCGCCAGTCTGCCGCCCATCGATGTCATCCTGCTCAGCCACAATCACTATGACCACATGGACTTGCCGGGGCTCGCCGAGATTGCCCGCCATCACCAGCCGCATGTGGTGACACCACTTGGCAACGCCCGCTGGATCAGCACGGCGTCGAAGAAACTCGCCATCGACGAACTCCCCTGGGGCGAGAGCGTCAAAAGGGGAACGGTGAATATTCACCTGACACCCGCTCTGCACTGGTCAAAGCGCAATCTCTTCGGTGCCAACACCGCGCTGTGGGGCGCATTTGCGATTGAGACGCCAGGTGGCCTCATCTACTTCGCCGCCGACACCGGTTTCGGCAATGGCCAGACATTTCAGGACATTCGCAGCCGCTTCGGCCCCGCCCGCCTGTCGCTGCTGCCCATCGGCGCCTATGAGCCGCGCTGGTTCATGAAACCACAACACATGAATCCGGAGGAGGCCGCCGATGCTCACTTGCATCTCGAAAGCCGCATCAGCATCGCCATCCACCACGGAACAGTGCAACTGACGGATGAGGCCATCGATGCACCTGTGATCGCGCTGCGATCAGCGCTTGCCGTCCGCAACATTGACGCCTCACAATTCCTCGTGCCTGATATCGGCGAACCGGTTTCGATTCCCTGAGGGTTGCCGCCATGCTCAATCTGACCGCGCACTGGGTGGGTTTCCTGTCGCTCGCCGTCTTCATTGCCGCCTATGTGCTGGTGATCTTCGAAGAAACTACCCACATGCGGAAATCCAAACCCGTCATGCTGGCGGGCGGGTTGATCTGGGCGTTGATCGGCATCGCCTATGCGCAGGCTGGATTGTCGGATCAGGCACATGAACAGGCCGTCCACATCATCGAGGAATATGGCGAGCTCTTCCTGTTCCTGCTGGTGGCGATCACCTATGTGAATACGCTGGAAGAACGCCGCGTCTTCGACGTGCTGCGCGCCAAGCTGGTGAACATGGGGCTTGGCTACCGCCAGCTGTTCTGGATCACCGGCGCGCTGGCCTTCCCGCTCTCGGCCGTTCTCGATAATCTGACGACGGCACTTATCATGGGTGCGGTGGTGATGGCGGTGGGATCCCAATCGCAGCGTTTCGTGGCGCTGGGCTGCATCAATATCGTGGTTGCCGCCAATGCCGGCGGCGCCTTCTCGCCGTTCGGTGACATAACAACCTTGATGGTCTGGCAAAAAGGCAAACTGTCATTCTTCGAGTTTTTTGTTCTCTTCTTGCCGTCTCTCGTCAACTGGCTGATTCCCGCCATCATCATGCATTTCGGTGTGCCCAATACCAAACCAGATCCGCGCACCGACCGGGTGCATCTGAAGCCCGGCGCGCGTGGAGTCGTCATACTGTTTGCCGCCACCATCGTCACGGCTGTCTGCTTCAAGAACTTTCTGCACCTGCCACCGGCACTGGGCATGATGCTGGGCCTGGGCTACCTGCAGATGTGGGCGTTTTTTCTTCAGCGCAAGGGAAGCAAACGCAACGACCATGACATGGTGCTCGACAGCTTCGCCCAGGTGCAGCGCGTCGAATGGGATACGCTGCTGTTCTTCTTCGGCATCATCTTCGCGGTGGGGGGCCTCGGCGTGTTGGGCTACCTCTCGCTTGCGTCAGTCTATCTCTATGTCGACTTGGGGCCGACCTCCGCCAATATCATCATCGGCGCGCTCTCGGCCATCGTCGATAACATCCCGCTGATGTTCGCGGTGCTAACCATGGACCCGCAAATGAGCCAAGGCCAATGGCTACTGGTGACACTGACCTGTGGCGTCGGCGGCTCCATGCTGTCGATCGGCTCGGCGGCGGGCGTGGCGCTAATGGGCCAGGCGCGCGGCGTGTACACTTTCATGAGCCATCTCAAATGGTCATGGGCTGTGGCGCTGGGTTATGCGGCTTCGATCCTGGTTCACTTGGGGCTCAACGCCCACCTGTTCTGATCACTGATCGGAACCCTTGCCCTTCTTGGTCTCCGACATGACCTTGTCGATATAGGCGAGGAACAGGGCGGAGAACACAAAGGCCATGTGCATGATCGTCAGCCACATGATCTTGCCGTCGGTATATTGCGACGAGTTGAGAAATACCTGCAACAGATGGATCGACGAAATCGCCACGATGGTCGAGGCCACCTTGATCTTCAGCGATCCGGCGTCGATCTTGCCAAGCCAGTCGACCTCGCCCTTGGCATTGTCGAAGCGGCTGACGAAATTCTCGTAGCCGGCGATGATCACCATGACGACGAGGCTTGCCACCAGCGCGGCGTCGATCAGCGCCAGCATCTTCAGGATTGTGTCGGTCTCATCCATTGAGAAAAGCTTGGCCAGGAATTCATAGAGTTTGGCGGCGAAGGACACCGCATAGAGGCCCAGCGCCAGGGTCAGGCCAAGGTAGAAAACCACCAGCAGCCAGCGTGAAGCGAGGATGATCGACTCGATGAAGTGCTCAAGTTTTTTCATGACATGGGGACCCGTCTGTTGAACGGGTCCCTGATAGCCCATCCCAATGCGGCGTCAAATGTTTCAGATATCCACAGGCCGGGTCCCCGGCGCGGGCTCCGGCATGTCGTTGCGGGTCTTCCACAGCGAGTAGAGAACGCCGCCCGCCAGCACGCTGATGGTGATGGCAAGCGAAAGTGCTGTGTCGATCTTGATGCCCATCGG
>JANLTS010000033.1:0-10132 GCA_031363045.1 Hyphomicrobiales bacterium | reverse complement strand
CCGTTGCGACGTCGCAGGAAACCGTCGTCACGCGCACTTTGGCAGCGGCTGCCACCTCGGTACGCGCCGCTTCAAGCCGTGCCTGATCGCGCGCCACAAGCACGATATGGGCACCTTCAGCGGCGAGCCCCTTGGCAACCGCAAGGCCGATCCCGACGCTGCCACCAGTAATGACGGCCACCTTGTCACGCAGACCCAGATCCATGGTGCTTCTCCCAACCTACTTGACGACCGGAATTTTCGAACGGTCAATAGTAATGGCGACCGCCAAGACCAGCACGGCGCCGAACACGATGTTCTGCGCAAAGATGTTGACGCCCAGAAACGTCATGCCGATGCGGACAACGGAAATGATGAGCGAGCCGACCAGTGTCCGCCAGATGCTGCCGACGCCACCGGTGATAGCGGTGCCGCCAACGACCACGGCAGCAATCGATGGCAGCAGCATTTCGGCGGCAAGCGTCGGCGAACCGCTCGACAGCCGGCCGGCCAGGATCACGCCGGCAAGTGCTGCAAAGCCCGCCGACAGCATGTAAGCGAAGATTTTCTGGCGATCAACTTTGACGCCCGAGGCATAGGCCGCGGGCTCGCCCGCACCGATGGCGGCACTGTAGCGGCCAAACCGCGTGTGTGCCTGCAGCGTGTGGGCGAAGGCCAGAACGATAAGACCGACGATGATGACATTGGGAATGCCGAACACCGTGCCGGTGACCCATGTCTGATAGCTGCGATCAACATCGCCCAGCGTGATTGACCGCTCGCGCGAGGAGACCAGCGCCGAACTGAAGAGCACGCCACCCATGGCGAGCGTGGCGATGAAGGAGGGGATTTTCAGTTTGACGTGCGCAAGCCCCGACAGGAAACCGGCAAAAACCCCAATCGCGACAGCCAGCACGAAGGACCCGTAGCCGAGCTGGGCGATGGTGAGCGCCACGACAACGCTGGCCAGCAACGCCATCGACTGCAGCGACAGATCGATGCCGCCCAGCATGATGACGAACGTCACACCCGTTGCCAGAATGAACAGCACAGCCGTGTCGCTGGCCAATTGCAACAGCGTAGAGGGCTGTAGGAACACCGGTTGCATGATGCCGACGATGGTGACGAGAATGATGAGAGTGGCAAGCGGAAGCCATTGCCGCAAACCATCCGCACCAAGTTTGTCAATGAACGCTTGCATTGCCGCTTACACCATATGCCCAATGAGATCGACTTGACGCGGTTTGTGACCGGGTTTGGCGTCGGCGCGATGGGTGATCTTTCCGTCGCGCATCACCAGCAGCGTATGGCTGAGGCCGATCGTCTCTTCCAGAGTGTCGGAGGTGAGAATGACGGCGAGGCCTTCCGTCGTGATGGCCCGCACCAGATCATAGACCTCTTCCTTGGCGCCGACATCGAGGCCGCGCGTCGGATGATCGAGAATGAGGATCTTGGCCTTGGCCTGCAGCCATTTGGCGAGAACCACCTTCTGCTGATTGCCGCCCGACAGGTTGAGACAGAGCGTGTTAATGCTTGGCGTCCGGATCTTCAGGCGTTCGACCCAGGATTTGGCCAGCCGTTTTTCCTCGGTGGAATTGATGAGGCCGTGGCTGGTCAGGCTGGCGAGGTCGGCCAATGTGATGTTGGCGGCCACTGGCAGGAACAGCACCAGACCCTCGACGCGGCGTTCGCGCGGAATATAGCCCATGCCGAGATCGACGGCTTCGGCGGGCGTCGTCAGCCGCACATCGCGGCCGCTGATGCGGAGCTTGCCCTTGTCATGCGGCGCAAAGCCCGCCAGCGTGCGCGTCAACTCCTCGCGTCCCGATCCGATGACCCCAGCAATGCCGAGAATTTCTCCAGCATGGAGTTTGAAATTCACGTCGCTGTATGCGTGTCCCAAAGCCAATCCTTCGGCCTCCAGCACCACCTCGTCGCGGAACGGCTTTTGCTGCGGTTCGCGGTAATACTCGGCCTGCAGGCTGCGGCCCACCATGAGGTGATGCAGCTTCGTGGTATCGGCATCGGCGGCGGCAAGATCGGCGACAACGCCACCGTCCTTCATCACATAGATCCGGTCGGAGAGTTCGAGCACTTCGTCAAGACGGTGCGAGACGAAGATGAAGGAGGCGCGCGATTTCAACGCCCTCACGCGCGCGAAGAGAATGTCGATCTCGGCCCGTTCCAGCACCGATGTCGGCTCGTCGAGCAGGATGACGAGATGATCGCCGGCGTGTTCCTCGAGCGTCAGTGCTTTGGCAAGTTCGACCATCTGGCGTGCTGCAAAGCTCAAACTATCGGCTCTGGCGCGCGGATCGACATCAACCTGGACCTTGGCCAGCTGCCGTGCTGCCGCAGCATAGAGCGATTTCCAGTTGACGATGCCATAGCGCGTGAATTGCGCCTCGTTGCCGAGATAGATGTTTTCGCCAACCGTCAGGTTGGTCAGCAGCGATTGCTCCTGGAACACCATGCCGATGCCCTTGCGGTTAGCATCTGCTGCATTCTCGAAAACCGTTGGTTGCCCCGCAATACGGATTTCACCTGAGTCCGGTTGGTAGACGCCGCTGAGGATTTTCATCAGCGTCGATTTTCCGGCCCCGTTCTCGCCAATGAGGCCGACCACTTCGCCGCGCCCGATGTCGATCGAGACATTCTTCAGAGCGTGAACGCCGGGAAAGCGTTTTTCGACATTGACCAGCGAAAGTGCGAGGACGCCAACCGGGCTGATCATTTGACGATCTTCATCAACTTGCGATCGATCGACAGCGCGACAGCGGCAATGATCATCAGCCCCTGCACGCCGATCTGCACGCTTGGTGGGACGCCCATCAGCACCATGCCGTTGGAGAGCACGACAACGATCAGGACGCCGACCATGGTCTGCAGCACGCTGCCTTGGCCGCCCGCCAGAGAGGTGCCACCAACCACCACGGCGGTGACCGTCGTGAACAACCTGCCATTTCCAATTTGGGCGTTGCCGAGGCCAAGCTGGGCGGCGGCCAGTATGCCGCCGACGGCATAGAAGACGCCGGCAATCGTGAAGGCCGCGATGCGGACGCGCGCCGTCGAAATGCCGGAGAGTTCCGCCAGTTCCTCGCCGCCGCCAAGCGCATAGATATAGCGGCCAAACCGCGTGTAGTTCTGGATGATGAGCGCGATCACCAGACAGCCAAGCGCCACCCACACACCCCATGGAAAGCCGAGAAAGCGCTCGATGGCGAGACCCCTGATCCACGGATCATTGATCCGCGTTGCCATGCCGCCCAGCAGTGCATTGGCGACGCCGACGCCGATGAACCACATGCCAAGCGTTGCCATGAAAGATGGAACCTTGAGGCGCACATGGATGACGCCATTGATGAAACCGACGGCCGCACCCACCACGAGCACGGCGAGCACGGCCAGCAGGCCAAGATCATTGCCGTTGGCGCCGTTGAGAACCAACATCGACAAGATGACGGCGGACAACGTCAACACACCTTCGACCGACAGATCGATCGATCCCATCAGAATGATGAACGTGGCGCCGATACCGAGAACCAGCGGGATCATGGCGGATAGGCCGATCCGCACGAAATTTCCGAAAGTGAGAAAATTCGGATTGATGAAGGTGATAATGATGCACAGGAGCACCAGCACCAAAACAGGCGCCCAGGACGCGGCGCGCCAGCGACGGGCGCGAGGAGTCTTCAGGCTCTCGGGCAGGATCTCAGGTTGAATTGCGGGACTGCTCAGGATGTTCACCATGGTGAATTGCGCACGGTTCAAGGTGTGCGCGGAGAAACCTGCGGACGCAAGCCTGCTCCGGCGAAGCTCAAAACACCGGCCATTTGACACGGAAGGCGTGAGGCGCGCGCCTTGCAGTGCGCGCCTCAAGCATCAGCTCATTAATATTGGATCTGTCCGCTGGCGCGGCCCCAGATATCTTTCCAGTCGATCTGCGGCTCCGCCTTGATGTTGGAGTCGAAGTAGGACTGGGCATTCTCGGCGGTGATGGTGACACCGGTGCCGTAGAACTCGCGGTGTTCCTTGCCTTCTTTGGCTGGATCGAAGACGCCGGTCTTGGCGGCAAACCCGATCGCCAGTCCCATGCCACCTTGCCAGAAGGGATCCCAGGCCACAGTGCCGGCCATTTCGCCCTTGAGGATGGCTTCGACAGCAAGCTGGATGCCATCGATACCGGTGACCGGAACCTTGCCGGCCCGGCCATCGGCGCGCAGCGCCTCGACCGCGGAAAGCCCCATGCCGTCGTTGGCTGCCCAGATGCCGCCGATCTTGTCACCGAATTGAGTGAGCCAGGCATTGGTCTTTTCAAGCGCTTCGGTGTCGGACCAGTTGGCAACCTGGAAATCGAGCAGTTCGATTCCGGGATTGGCCTCGAGAGCCTGCATGAGGCCGGCTTTGCGTTCGATGGCAGGAACATTTGACTCGATGCCGCCAAGCGCCACGATGCCGCCCTTGCCGCCCATTGCCTTGAACAGCGCTTCGGCCATCGCCTTGCCATAGGGCACGCCGCTGAACGAAATATGCGCCACATAGTTCGGATCGAAGTCCCACGGATGGAGGTCGGCGGGCTTGTTCCATTGTGTCACAACGTAGGCGCCCGCTGCCTTGCAGGCATCGACGATCGGTCGCGCATCGGGGCTGTCGTTCGGGTCGATGTTGATGGCGCAATTGCCGCCAGTCTTGGCGAGGATCGCCTTGATGTCGGCGATACCCTTCTCGCTGTTGCCCTCAGTGACCAGCGTCACGTATTCGGCACCTACCGACTTTGCAAACGCTGCACCACCTGCGTTCCAGGTTGCATGGTAGGGGTTGGACAGCGAACGGATCGAGTTGACGACGGTTGGCACGTCGGCGGCATGACCGCGGCGCGAGATGATGGCGGGGAACGCTCCGAAAGCGCCAATCGCGGCAGCGCCCTTCAGGAAGCTGCGGCGTTGCAGCGGGCGCTTGATCCCATTGGTTATTATCGTGTTGACCATGTACTTCAATCCTCCCAGTGGCGACGCCGTGGCCGGTGGCGTGGCTTTGTCTGTTCTGTCGTTCTGGCCGGCAATGACTTTTGAAAAGTCTTGTAATTGATTGGTATCATTTAGGAGCTGGTCAGGCGTTCGGCCCGAAACAGCGTGTTATCGCAAATCTTGTACATTGACGAGCCGTAGTGGTGTGCATAGCTATGCACGCCATTTGAACATTGTCAATCCGCCGCAGGTCGCAAATGAAACTTCAGAACAAAATTGCTGTCATTACCGGTGGTGCCCGAGGCATTGGCCGTGCCATTGCTGAGCGCTTTGTCGAAGAAGGTGCACGCGTGGTGATTGCCGATCTGCTGATCGCGGAAGCCACGGCGACGGCCTCGGCCATTGGCGCGAAGGCCAACGCCGTCGCCGTCGATGTCAGCAGCAATCAATCGATCAAGGCAATGGCCGATTTCATTGCAGCCGAAGTGGGGCCGCCCGATATTCTGGTGAATGCCGCGGCGATCTTCAACATGGCGCCGCTGGCGGAGATTACCGAGGAACATTTCGACCGGCAATTCGATATCAATGTCCGAGGGCTGCTGTTCACCACCCAGTTCATCGCCGCGCAGATGATTGCGGCGGGGAAGGGTGGCAAGGTCATCAACTTCTCAAGCCAGGCCGGACGGCGTGGCGAAGCGCGCGTGGCGGTCTATTGTGCCACCAAGGCGGCGGTCATCAGCATCACCCAGAGCATGGCACTCGAACTCATCAAGCACCGCATCAATGTCAATGCCATTGCGCCGGGCGTAATCGATACACCGATGTGGGATCAGGTCGACGCGCTGTTTGCGAAATACGAGAACCGGCCTATCGGCGAGAAGAAGCGCTTGGTCGGCGAGGCAGTCCCGTTTGGGCGTATGGGCACGCCAGACGATATCACCGGAGCCGCTGTCTTCCTCGCCAGTTCCGACAGCGACTATATCGTCGCCCAGACGCTCAACGTCGATGGCGGCAATTGGATGAGCTGATATCGCTGCTGCTGTCACTCGGTGAAGAAGCGGAACACCATGCGCTGATCGTAGCTTTCGTCAGGGTTGACTGTTGCTGACGGAAAGTGAGCAGAGTTTGGTGTGTACGGAAACTTCTGGGTTTCAAATGTACATCCTGCAAAGCGGCAATATGGCAATCCGCGCTTGCCGATCACCGTCTTGTCCAAATAGCCGCCAGTATAGAACTGCACGCCCGGTTCGTTGGTCAACAGTTCGAAGCCACGGCCAGATGCGAGATCAACAGTTCGGGCACACGGGTGCAGGCCATCGCTCACGCCATTGAGGCACCAATTGTGGTCATAGCCGCCGCCGACCAGATTGCCGGTCCCGGTATCCAGTAGGCTATTGATATCGGCGCCAATTGGTTTCGCTGTCCGGAAGTCGAAAGCGGTTCCGGCGACTGCGAGAACCTCGCCCGTGGTGATGAGTTCGGCATCGATCGGCGTATAGAAGTCCGAGTAGAGTTTGAGGCTCTGATTTCGCACATCACCCGAGCCCTGGCCTGCCAGATTCCAGTAAGTGTGATGCACCGCATTGAGGATCGTCGGTTTGTCGGTGTGGCCCCGCATGCGGATCTCGAGCACGTTGTCATCACCGAGGCGATAGGTAACGCTGAGCTGCACCGTGCCCGAAAAACCCTGCTCGCCGTCTGGTGATACCATCGTGAAGACAACGGCGTTCTGCTTCTCATCGGCAAAGGCTGACCAGTTCTTGCGGTCAAAACCATGGCGGCCACCATGCAGGTGATTCGGACCTTCGTTGCGATCAACCTGATATGCCTTGCCGTCCAGTTCGAATTGCCTGTTCTTGATGCGATTGCCATAACGCCCGCATGTGGCACCAAAATAAGTGTTGGTGGCGATGTAGGATTCAAGATCGTCGAAACCGAGGACGATGTCGGCAAGTTTTCCATCACGGCCAGGCATATGGAACTCGGTTAGCCGCGCGCCGTAGGATATGATCTTGGCGATGAGGCCATTGCGGTTGCGCAGCACGAAACCGTCAACCGCCTCGTTATCGATTTTGCCGAATTCAAATCTCTCGATCATCTCTTCCCATTCCGTTTTTGGTCATTGCCTTTTCATGTGTTCGTTGATTGCAAGATCAAATCGGCGCAACGGCTGCCCAGCATCATAGCAGGCGCGTTGGTGTTTCCAGCGTTGATGTTCGGCATGGCTGAGAGATCGCAGATGCGCAGGCGCTCAATGCCACGAACCCGCATGCGCGGATCGAGCACGGCCAGGGGATCGTCCGTCGGCCCCATCCGGCAGGTGCCGCTTGGATGGTAGTTGGTCTTGACGAAGCGCTTGCAGTGCGTAGTCATGGCGGCGTTGCTGGTATCGGTGGGGTCGGGAATGGCAATGCGCTTGAGGCGGCCTGCCAGCGGCTGCTCCTGGAACGCGCGCAGAAAGAATTTTTGCCCCTCGATCATCATCCGCATGTCGTCGGGGTGCTTCAGCAGATTGGGCGAAACCAGTGGCATGTCGTCAGGATCGGCGGAACGCAGGCGCACCGTGCCGCGTGACTTGGGCTTGGCGACGACGGTGGTGATGGTAAAACCGTAGGTATCCTCGATGGTGCCCAACTGGTCGCGATCGAGATAGACGATCGGCACACAAAACGCCTGGATCGACGGCTCGTCTTGCGGGTCCAGCGGATTGACGAAGGCTCCGGCCTCGACGCCCGACGAGGTAATGGGCCCAGAGCCGAAGACCTTGAACTGCAGGCCATTGGCCAGCATTCGCCAACCAACCCCTTGTTTGTAATAGCCATAGGGGCCATTGGCGATGGCAGTGATCGGCACCTCCGGATGGTCGATCAGATTTTCGCCCACCCCCGGAAGATCGGCGATGCAGCGGATGCCATGGGCTTTCAAATGATCGGCGGCGCCAAGTCCTGACAGCATGAGCAGTTGCGGCGTCACCAATGTACCCGCCGCGACGATGATCTCGCGGTCGGCGAAGACTGTCTGGTCCTGTCCGGATCGGTCACGGTAGGTGACGCCCATCGCCACACCATTCTCGATCTCGATGCGGCGGACGCGGGCATGCAGTTCGACCGTCAGTTTCGGATTGCCGGCGAGCGGTGCAATAAAGGCGTAAGCAGCACTGCTGCGTTTGCCGTGGCGATTCATGAATTGATAGAAGCCGACACCGCGCTGACTGGCGCCGTTGAAATCATGGGTGAAGGGCAGGCCCAGCGCCTGAACGCTTTGCACGAACCAGCGCGATACCTCGTCGATGTGGCCGGGGTCCGAGACCAGCAGTGGGCCAGTGCTGGCATGCAATTCATCCTGCAGGCGGTTGTTGCCTTCCATGCCGCGAAAATGCGGCAGCACATCCTTCCAGCTCCAGCCTGGATAGTCATTATCGCCACGCAACAGTTCGTGCCAGGCGTCATAGTCCGAAGGTCGCCCGCGCATGTACACCTGGGCATTTACTGATGAACCGCCGCCCAGCACATTGCCCTGCGGAATGTCGTGCACGCGGCCATCGAGATGATCTTGCGGCACCGTCCGGTGATAACGCATGAACTTCGAGCCGTTGATCATCTTGAAGATGCCCGGCGGCATGTCGAGCAGGGAGTGGCGGTGCGAGTGGCCGCCTTCGAGAAGCAGCACGCGGGCTCCGCCCTCGCTCACCAGCCGTGCGGCGGCAACGCAGCCCGATGACCCGCCACCCACCACAATGAAATCGTAATTCTTCTTCACGACGGAAACTGCCCACTTAAGCCCGGATTGAGGCCAGTCCCTTCCAGTCGAACTCAATGCCATGGCCCGGCCTAGACGGCGCGATAGCGAAACCATCTTCGATGCGTAGCGGCTCGCCAATAAAGCGGTCAAGCCCGAAGCCATGAGCCTCGAGATAAGACTGGTTGGGCACGGCGGCGAGCAGATGCACCGTCACATCATGGGCGCCATGCGAGGTTACCGGCAGGTTGAAGGCTTCGGCAAGATGCGCGATCTTCATGAAGGCGGTGATGCCGCCACAATTGGTTACGTCGGGTTCGGGATATGTCACGCCACCACTGGCGATCAGATGGCGAAAGTCCCAGACGGTGCGCAGGTTTTCACCCGCGGCAATGGGAAGGCCACCTTCGCGCACCACGCGGGCGTGGCCGGCCACGTCGTCAGGCGAAATCGGTTCCTCAAGCCAGGTCAGATCGGAGGCTGCGAAGGCTCGCGCCGCGCGGATGGCGTGATCGGCCGTCCATTTCATGTTGGCATCGGCCATCAGCGGCACGTCACCACCCAGATGCTTGCGCATTGCGACAACGCGCTCTACGTCTTCGGAGAGGCGCTTGCGCCCTACCTTCATTTTGATGGCCCGAAAGCCGCGCGCCAGATTACCATCGGTCTGTTTCAGGAGCTTTGGCAGTGGCAAATCCAGATCGATACCGCCCGCATAGCACGGCACGCGCTCGGAAAATCCACCGAGCAGCTTCCATAGAGGCTGCCCGAGCTTCTTCGCCTTGAGGTCCCACAGCGCCATGTCGACAGCGGAGAGCGCCAGCACGGTAGGCCCGCCGCGGCCGCCATAATGCGTGTCCCACCACAGCATGTTCCACAATGCCTCGATCAGATCGGCATCGCGGCCGGTGATGAGTTGGCTCATCTCGCGTTCAATGATGTTGGCGATAGCTCCGCCATTGCGCCCCACCGTAAAGGTGTAGCCCACTCCCTCAACCCCATCCGCATCGCGGATCTGGGCTGTCACCAATTCGAAATCGCGCATCATGCCATGGGTGGAATCGGTGAGAATTTCAGGCAGCGGCACGCGGAAGAAGCCAGTGGTGACGGTGTGAATCTTGGACATCATCATTCTCGTGGCGGTGTGAGTCTGAGGCATTACGCCCAAGTGCCGGGCAGTCCCCTCGTCTTGGCACAAAAAATCGAGGCGAGATAGACGGAACCGGAGAACGTCGGGCATGCGGGCATGCATAATCCGAGGAGGACTTTCGATGTTGCTGCGGAGCACCAGGCCGTTGTCCGAGTTGTTGCAAAGCACAACACAGCAGCGCTTGACGGACTGGCGTTTTTGCATTTGTATGACATAAATCGGTCGCGGATTCGAACCGGCCTCGGCCTTCAGCAGAAAGCCGGTGACGGTGCAGTCGACGTCAATGCTGGCGTATATG
>JANLTS010000015.1:0-1603 GCA_031363045.1 Hyphomicrobiales bacterium | reverse complement strand
GACGACGATATCGATATCGATGAACCCGTTCACCGGACCGGCAGCGCCACATGAGGCGGAATAGGTGAAGGCGATCTTCTTGGACTGATTGCCGGGAACGCTGAACGAGATCGATGTCGCGGCAGCACTGGTCAGTGGCATCAGGGCGCGCGATGAGCCCGAAGCATCGAGGGCAAAGGTGACGGCTTTCAGGATATCGGCATGAGCGGCGGTGGGAAGGCCGATGGAAAGTAAAAGGGCAAGAGCGGCGGCAAGGCGTGTTTGCATGGTGATGCAATCCTCTTAAGTTTGAAGCCCCTTCAACTTAACCATACAGCGCCGGGCAGCCAGTGCAACCCCCGGGCAACCCCCACCCAAGAAAACTGCGGCATGAGGGCGGGCGGTTTGGGCTAAATCCGCGGGGGCAAACCGAACCGCACCGCCGCAAGAAAATCGCCAAATCTTGACGTTTTGGTCAAGTTTATACGTCGAATTGACTAGCCGGGTGGCTTGAAGCTGTTATTTAAGGGGTCTACAGAAAGCGTCGTTATTGCATTGCGAAACGACATTCGGTCACGAAGGACACTCTCACATGGCTCGGAAGAAAATTGCGTTGATCGGCGGCGGCATGATCGGCGGAACGCTGGCGCATCTGGCGGCATTGAAGGAATTGGGCGACGTTGTCGTGTTCGACATCGCCGAGGGCCTGCCGCAGGGAAAAACCCTCGACCTGGCGCAATCCGGCCCGGTTGAAGGCTTCGACGCGAAACTCTCGGGCGCCAATTCCTTCGAGGCGATTGCCGGGGCGGACGTTTGCATCGTCACTGCCGGCGTTCCGCGAAAGCCCGGCATGAGCCGCGATGATCTTCTGGGCATCAACCTCAAGGTCATGGCCTCGGTGGGGGCGGGCATCAAGCAACATGCGCCCGATGCCTTTGTCATCTGCATTACCAATCCGTTGGACGTGATGGTGTGGGCGCTGCAGAAATATTGCGGGCTGCCGGCCAACAAGGTCGTCGGCATGGCAGGCGTGCTCGATTCGGCGCGCTTCCGGCATTTCCTTGCCGAGGAATTCAATGTGTCGGTGGAAGACGTCACCGCCTTTGTGCTGGGCGGCCACGGCGACACCATGGTGCCGCTGACGCGCTATTCGACGGTGGCGGGCATTCCGGTGCCGGACTTGATCAAGATGGGTTGGTCGACGCAGGAGAAGATCGACAAGATCGTTCAGCGGACGCGCGATGGCGGGGCCGAGATCGTGGCGCTGCTGAAGACGGGTTCGGCCTATTATGCGCCAGCCTCAGCGGCGATTGCCATGGCCGAGAGCTATCTCAAGGACAAGAAGCGGTTGCTGCCGTGTGCGGCGCTGCTGACCGGGCAATATGGCGTCAGCGGCACTTACGTTGGCGTGCCGGTGGTGATTGGCGAAAATGGTGTCGAGCGCATTGCCGAGATTGAACTCAATGATGACGACAAGGCGGGGTTCAAGAAGTCGGTCGATGCGGTGCATGGGCTGATGGCGGCGGCGAAGGTGATTGCGCCGGATTTGGCTTGAACAGTGACGCCTGCGTAACCCCTCACCCGTCACACCTTCGGTGTGCCGACCTCACCCGCAAGGGGAGAG
>JANLTS010000014.1:0-7912 GCA_031363045.1 Hyphomicrobiales bacterium | reverse complement strand
AAGCCGTTGATGGCAACGCGGACTTTCGTCATGGGAGACCTCTGGTTTGTCTGTTTCGGGAATTCGGGGGCTCTTATAGAGATTTTGCCGCAGCGCGGAAGAGGGATTCTGAGGTACGTAACTCAAATCTTGTTTTGAGCGAAATGCTGGGGGAAAAAGGCGGCGAGTGCCGCCAGCATCGAGGCATTGGCCTGCTCCGCCGAAACCCCACCCGGATGGCCCGCACCATGCGCCGCAACGCCCAGCCACAACCCGTCGCACAGCGATTCCAATGTGCGCATGACCAGGTCGGGATCAAGCCCATAGCCGCCAGCGGCGTTGATCTCGACGCAGAGAACGCGCGTCGCTTCGCAGCGCTCGGCATCGAGCCCGGCACAGATCTGGTCATAGGTTGGCCGTCCCTGCGCCTCGCCCCAGAAGGCAATCCACGCCGCGAGCTTCTCCGGCGTGAAGATGCTGGTATCGAAATCCGCCAGCAGCAGGGCGCGGAGCCGGCAGGTCACATCGGGTCCCGCCGCTATGACGACCGCATCCCAATGCTGGCGGTATTCCGCCGCCAGATGCTGCATGGTGGCGGCCAGCAATTCATCCTTGCTGTTGAAATGAAAGATGACGATGCCGGTCGACAGGCCCGCATGCCGCGCCACATCGGCCACGGTGAGCGAGGCATAGCCCTTCTGGCCCAATACCTTGATCGTGGCATCGATCAATTGCTGGCGGCGCACATCGCGCGTCGCCTTGCGCATTGGCGAGGCTGGTTCGGGGGAACTCATGCTTCAGGCTTTCGAGCCCGGATATGCGATGGGCAATGCTCGCCCGAATCCAGCACCACCTGCATGCGTTCCCATATCGCAATATTGTGCGCGACGAAGTCTTCGCCGAGTTCAGCCACGGCTTTGGCTTTCAGCGGCCCTTTCATGGCGGCAACTTCCATTCTCGCCTGCTGGCGGTACCAGGCATTGCGGCTGGTGACCTTGATATCGGTGAAGCCCGCAGCTTCGAGGGCGGCCTGATAGCGCTGCGGCGAGGCCATCCCGAAATCGAGGCCTTCGGCGGCAATGTAAGCTTTCATCTCGGGCGACGGCTCGCCATCCCGGCCGATCAGCCAATCGGATGCGGCAAACCAGCCGCCCGGCTTCAGCACCCGGAAGATATCACGCGCCAAGGCATGCTTGTCGGGGATGTGGACGATCGAATCCTTGCTGAACACCACATCGAAACAGTTAGGTGGAAACGGCAGCGGTCCGGGCGCCACCTTGGCAAAGCCGACGCGGCCGGAAAGCCCTTTGGCTGCCACCGCCCGCCGCGCCGTGGCAATCACTGAATCTTCGACATCAATGCCCGTCACATGTGCGGCTCGGTGTTGCTCGACGAGATGAATGTCGATACCGCCAGCTCCGCTGCCGATATCGAGCACCGAATTTCCTTCGAGGGACAAGCCTTGCAGCACCAGGTTGACTTCCGCGGGGCCACCGGGCGACAGGAAGCCATCACCCCAGACGATCTCGAGCATGCGGATCAGCCGGTCAGGATAGAGCTCGCCTTCCGCTGCTTCGCTCATCGCACGCGCTCAATCATCGAGTGGCCGTTTCATGCCCTTGTCGATCCAGCTGTTGGAGGCGAGCCCAATGGCCTGTAACCGGTCGAGGCCTTTCCACATCATTGGAATGCGCGCATCGGCGATGCCAGGAATGCTCAAGAGGTCGAGCCCGGTCCACGGAATGAACGGATTGCGGCGGCCATAGGCCCAGATCTCGACCCGCCGCGATGGCCGGACACTCAAGCCCCGGGCATGAAAACCCACTGTGTCGCCGACCACCAGCGTATTGGCCGGCACCGCGAAGGCCACCGGTTTTGCCAGTTTCATCCGCGCCATGTCTTCGGGCGATGCCCGGAACGAGCCTCTGGCCGAATAGCGGTCGGAATGCGACGCTGCACCAATGCTCATGTCGCGTTCCCAGGCCAAGCGTTCCGGCGTCATCAAGTGCGAGCCGGGCACATAGCAGAAGGGTCCTTCGTCCTCAGCGACGTCAGTGAGAAAGAACCATGCCTTGAGGCTCGGCTGGAACGTGTCGGAGTGGAAGTTGGTCTGCGGATCGGGTGCGGCTTCCTTGACATGGGAGAGGATTGTCTGGATGTAAAACAGCGGCTCCTGATCGAAGGAGCCGACATAGCGCATAAGCCCGCCAAGGTCCTTGCGTTTCAGCAATTGATCGACGAGCGGCATATCGAGTCGCGCCGGCCCATCGATCGCCATGCGCCGGGTGATGGTATCGCCTTGCACCATCTCGCGCGCCGTGGCCCGGTGGTTCAGCGCCTGTTCCTTCAGTTGCGCGAAGGTCCCGGCATCGAGGAAGTTGTGCTTGGCGACAAAGCCGTCGCGGTCGAAGGCGGCGCGGTCTTGTGGGTCAACGAGATGTGCCAGCCGCCGCCTGCGGCTCCAGGCCAGGTCATGCGCCAGCTTGATGCGTTTCTCGTGCAACCCCAAGCGGTTCAGGGCCGGTGAGCCGATGACCTTGTTGTCGCGGAAGGATTTCGCACCGGTGGCCAGCGCCAGGGTCCAGAATGGATACTTGATGATGTCGGCGGCTTTCATGGGGACGAGCATAAATTAAGCCGCGCGCAAGTGAAAGCGCCACGCTGACACGCCGCATTGACCCAATTGCAAGGCCCACTTAAACGGACCTTCAAAGGGGTGAACCATGCTTGACCATGAATTGCGGCTTGTCCTCAACGACGAACTGCACGGACGGCCGGGACTGCCGGTCACCGCACCATCGCGCATCACCCATCTGGCCTTCACCATCGGCACAGGCGATGCCGATCCGCTGCTCATTGTGAAACTGTTGTGCGACACGCTCGGCCTCAAGCCGCCGGGTGAGGGGGCACTGCATCATTCGGTGGAATTTGAAGGTGGCCTGTTCAAGTATGAGCGCCACGGCGAATTCTACCGGGTGAGCATCACGGCAGAAGGCAATGGCGCGCGGAGCGAAGCGATTGCCACGCTGCCGCTGGGCTGGGTCGATGACTTGCCGGGCAAGCGCCTGGTGGCCATTCATACGCATATTCTGGCGAAGTCGGCAAAATCGCCGACGCCAGCCGTGCTCAAGGCGCTGTTTGGGCATGATGACCTTGCTGGATCGAGAGTCAGCCAGGATGGAGCAACCGTGTGGACCGATTTCCGCATTGGTGCCGATGGCTATACCCGCATGCTGTTGCATGATCATGGGCTGTCGCCGATACGGCTTGGCCGGGTTTCGCGCCGCCTGCACGAAATCGAGACTTATCGCATGATGGCGCTGCTGGCCTTCCCGCTGGCCCGCCAGCTGCAAGTCGAGCTCGGGCCGCTCGAGCGTTCGCTGGCCGAAACCATCGATGGCATGCTGTCTGCCAAGGGTGCCGAGGAAGATGCAAGACTCCTCGCTCGGCTGAGCGCCATTGCCCGCGACGTCGAGGAGATGTCCAACCGCTCGAGCTATCGCTTTGCGGCGGCCCGGGCCTATTCGAGCCTGGTGAGCAAGCGCATCGACGAACTGGGCGAAGTGCGCGTGCCGAATTGCCAGCGGCTTGGCGTGTTCCTCGACCGCCGCTTCAGCCCGGCGATGACCACCTGCAGTGCTGTCACCGAGCGCATTGCCGGGCTGGCGGCGCGGAGCGAACGCGCTTCGAACCTGTTGCGGACCAGAGTCGATATCGCGCTTGAAGGCCAGAACCAGCAACTGCTGCGCTCGATGGAGCAACGCGCCCACCAGCAACTTCGATTGCAGGAAACCGTTGAGGGCCTCTCGGTGGTGGCGATCAGCTATTATCTGATCGGCATCGTCTCGAAGCTGATCGACGGACTGGGTGAGTACCTGCCCGGGACCGACACCAAGTTGATAAGCCTGATTTCGATCCCGGTGGTTGTTGGCGCTGTCTGGTTCGGCGTCAGAAGACTGCGCCACCGCATCATGAAATCCTCCGGCGATTGATACTCACGCCAGGCGGAAGCTCCACCACTTGAAATTCCGGCCGACGCGGTAGAGCGTCAACAGCACCAGCGGCGTGGAGTGCACAATGATGCCGCCCATCTCGTGGCTGACAAAAATCCAATGTGCCAGCGTCAACACGGCGGCGGCATAGGTCAGGCGTTGCAACGGCTTCCAGAGTGTTCCAAGAAAGCGCAGGGCTGCGTCGTTGCTGGTGATGGCCAGGGCCAAGAAGAGCAACATGGCAAGCCAGCCGGTCCAGATGCCGGGCTCTGGCAATTCGCCGATGATCTTCTGCAACGTTTCCTCATGCAGCACATAAGCCAGCGTGTGAAGAGCCGCATAGGCAAAGGCCGCGACACCGATGTGACGGCGGCGGTGCATCAGCCAGCGGATCGCCCGCACTTTCGGCAACAGCATCATCAACGGCGTCAGCATCATCGCGATGATCATGAAACGGGCGGAGAATTCGCCGCTGGGATGGAGCAGGTGACGGTACTCGCCGTCAGCAAGACTTGCCAACATTGGAAATGCTGGCAGTGACAGCAAAAGCCAGAAAGTCGGCGGCGCATTCCAGATACGCGATAGAAGCGGCGTTTGTGGAATTGGATTGGCTTCAATGGACATGATTCACTCTCTTGGTCTATCTCTCCAAGACGAAATGAGGCGGCCCGATCCGTCGGGCCGCCCCATGACAACAACGCAAGGCTATTGCGCTTAAAGCTTCGTCCACTTGCCGTTTTTTGCTGAGGATTTCACGCAGGCCTCGATGAAGGCCATGCCGGAGACGCCATCGGCGATGCCGGGGAAGGTCACTTGCTTGTCAGCTTTCTTGCCCGCCCGCTTCGCCTTGATGGCGCGCGCCACTTCCGTATAGATATTGGCGAAGCCTTCGAGATAACCTTCGGGATGGCCGGGTGGCACGCGGGTGACACGCGCTGACGCGGCATTGGACCCCGCACCGCCTCGGGTGATCAGGCGCTTCGGCTCGCCATAGGGCGTGTACCAGAGATAATTGGGATCGGCCTGTATCCACTCGAGCCCGCCCTTGGTGCCATAAACGCGGATCTTGAGGCCGTTCTCGTGGCCGGGCGCCACTTGGCTGGCCCACAGCATGCCCTTGGCACCCTTGTTGAACCGCAGCATGACATGGGCATTGTCATCGAGCTTCCGGCCTTTGACGAAGGAGGTGAGGTCGGCCGCGAGCTCGGTGCCGGTCAGGCCCGAGACATCGCACATCAGCTGGTAGGTGTGGGTGCCGATGTCACCGACGCAGCCACCAGCGCCTGAACGTTTCGGATCGGTGCGCCAGGCCGCCTGTTTCTGGCCGGTCTTTTCCAGCGCGGTCGTCAGCCAATCCTGCGGGTATTCGCCCTGGACAAGACGGATGTCGCCCAGTTCGCCTGCCGCCACCATCGCCTTGGCCTGGCGGATCATCGGATAGCCGGAGTAGTTATGGGTGAGCGCGAAGATCACGCCCTTGTTGCGCGCCAGCAATTTTTCCAGCGCCTTGGCTTCCTTGAGATTGAGCGACAAGGGCTTGTCACAGATCACATGGATGCCGGCCTCGATGAAGGCCATGCAGGCGGGCACATGCACGTGGTTCGGCGTGACGATCGACACCGCCTCGATGCCGTCAGGCCGCGCCGCTTCGGCCTTGGCCATGGTCTTGAAATCGGCATAGATGCGATCTGCCGCCAGTCCCAGTTCCTTGCCCGAGGCCTTAGCCTTGGCGGCGTCGGCGGACAATGCCCCGGCCACGAATTCATAATGATCGTCCATGCGGGCCGCGAGCCGATGTACGGCACCGATGAAGGCGCCCTGGCCGCCACCCACCATGCCGAGGCGGATGCGCCCGGTGTTCACTTCACGCGTTCCTGCGACCATGTGCTTTCTCCCAATATTACTTCTCGCTCCCCTCTCTATCCGTCATGCCAGCGGAGGCTGGCATCCCGCTCTCTTTCCTTGGAAGCTGGACCCCAGCCTTCGCTGGGGTGACGGACTATAGGAGTAGGTCGAATTTATATTCCCAGCAGTCTGTTGATCTGCTTTTGATCCGTCTTGCCGCCGGCGAAATCATCAAACGCCTTTTCAGTAACGCGGATAATGTGGTTCTCGATGAAGGGTGCACCTTCGGCTGCACCTTGCTCGGGATGCTTGATGCAGCACTCCCATTCCAGCACCGCCCAGCTGTCATAGTTATGGGCCGCGAGCTTGGAGAAGATCGAGCCGAAATCCACTTGCCCATCGCCCAGCGAACGGAAACGCCCGGCCCGGTTCACCCAACTCTGGTAACCGGAATAAACACCTTGGCGGCCAGTCGGGTTGAGTTCTGCATCCTTCACGTGGAAAGCGCAGATGCGTTCATGATAGATGTCGATGAAGTCGAGATAGTCGAGATGCATCAGCACGAAATGCGATGGATCGTAATTGATCATGCAGCGCTTGTGGCCTTTGAGAGCCTCGAGGAACATCTCGAAGGTGGCGCCATCGAACACATCCTCGCCGGGATGAATTTCATAGCCGACATCGACGCCTTGGTCCTCGTAAGCATCGAGGATCGGTTTCCAGCGTTTCGCCAATTCGCCGAACGCCGTTTCGATGAGGCCCGCCGGGCGCTGCGGCCACGGATAGACATAGGGCCAGGCGAGGGCGCCCGTGAAGGATACACTGGCATCGAGACCGAGATGCCGCGACGCCTTGGCGGCGAGCATCATCTGATCCACGGCCCAGGCCTGGCGCTCCTTCGGCTTGCCGTGGACGGCGGCCGGTGCAAAAGCATCGAAGGCCTCGTCATAGGCCGGGTTCACGGCAACAAGCTGACCCTGCAGATGCGTCGAGAGTTCGGTGATGGCGACGCCATTGGCTTTCGCCACACCGGCGATCTCGTCGCAATAGGCCTTGGATGATGCCGCCTTCTTGAGATCGAACAGGCGTCCGTCCCAGGTCGGAATCTGCACGCCCTTGTAGCCGAGTGACGCCGCCCACTTGGTGATCGAGTCCCATGAGTTGAACGGTGCCGCATCGCCTGCGAACTGCGCCAGGAAGATCGCCGGTCCCTTGATGTTGGTTGCCATGATTGTGTCTCCAGATTTCCATCTAGCCCCTCCCCCTTGTGGGGAGGGGTTGGGGTGGGGGTTTTGGCGGTGGAGCGCGTGGCCCCCCACCCTTGATCCCTCCCCACGAGGGGGAGGGAAAGTCACTAGCTATACGTATTAATCAGGTTCTCGATGAACTCCTGACGGCCCGACTTGGGCTGCGGCTCGAGTCCCGAGGAATGCACACGCGCCGCGATGGCATCAAGGCTTTCCTTGCCGGCGAGCATCGCCTGGTTCTGTGGCGTTGCCCACTTGCCATAACGCTCGGCCAGCAGCTTCGCCAGCTTGCCCTCCTCAATCATCTTTGCCGCGTTGAGCAAGGCCCGCGCGCAGGCATCCATCGACCCGACGTGGGCGTGGAGAAGATCTTCCGCATCGATTGACTGCCGCCTGATCTTGGCATCGAAATTCATGCCGCCAGTTGTGAAGCCACCAACTTTCAGAATCTCATGCATGGCCAGCGTGATCTCCGGCACGTTCATGGCGAACTGGTCGGTATCCCAACCCGACTGATAGTCGCCGCGATTGATGTCGATGGAGCCGAAGACGCCAAGAGCTGCTGCCAGCGCGATCTCGTGCTCGAACGTGTGGCCGGCGAGGATCGCGTGGTTCTGCTCGATGTTGAGCTTGACGTCGGCCTGCAGGCCCATCGCCGCGATGGTGATGTAGCAGGTGGCGACATCTTAATCATACAGGTGCTTGGTCGGTTCCTGCGGCTTGGGCTCCTGCAGGTTCGGCCCCTTGAAGGCGATATTGTGCTTGTATTCGACCTCCAATGAATGGAAGCGCTTCACCTGGTCGAGCTCGTGACCGATGTTGGTGTTGATGAGCGTCTCATAACCTTCG
>JANLTS010000696.1:0-6069 GCA_031363045.1 Hyphomicrobiales bacterium | reverse complement strand
GCCAACTTCCAGTTCTTTCAACAGTCCTATCCAGGCCCGCTCCATGGACAAGGAGGACATCAAGAATCTCCGCCGCGCCCACCGCGCCGCAGCTTTGCGCGCCCGAACCGCAGGTTATGATCTCGTCTATGTCTATGCCGGACACGGCCTTGGCATTTTTCAGCAGTTCCTGTCGCGCGCCACCAATAAGCGGAGTGACGAATATGGCGGCTCTCTGGAAAATCGCGCCCGTCTGTTGCGCGAGGTAATTGAGGAAACCAAGGAAGCCGTCGGTGATCGCTGCGCCGTTCCGGTTCGCATTGCCATGAATGAATTTCTGGGGGCTGATGGCCTGGAACCCGCCGAAGTCGAGGATGCCATCGCCATGATGGCCGAGTTGCCGGACCTGTGGGACTTGTCGCTCTCCGACTGGTCGAAAGATTCGCAAACCTCGCGCTTTTCGGAAGAAGGTTTCCAGGAGCCCTATATCGCAGGTGTCAAGAAGCTCACCACCAAACCGGTCGTCGGCGTTGGCCGCTATACCTCGCCCGACACCATGGTGCGGGTTATCAAGCAAGGCATCATGGACATGATCGGCGCGGCGCGTCCGTCGATCGCCGATCCCTTCCTGCCCAACAAGATCGAGCAAGGCCGCCTCGACGACATCCGCGAATGCATCGGCTGCAATGTCTGCGTCACCCATGATTTCACCATGACGCCCTTACGCTGCACCCAGAACCCGTCAATGGGCGAGGAATGGCGGCGCGGTTGGCATCCCGAGAACATCAAACCAAAGCTCCGCGACGCCCACGTGTTGATTATCGGCGCTGGTCCTGCTGGTCTCGAAGCGGCACGCGCACTGGGCCAACGTGGGCTGCAAGTGACGATTGCCGACAAGGCATCTGAAGCCGGTGGCCGCGTTGCCAGGGAATGCCGCTTGCCCGGACTTGCCGCCTGGGGACGGGTGCGCGACTGGCGCTTGGGGCAAATCGCCAAACTGCCCAACGTCTCGCTCTATCTCGAGAGCGACATGACACCCGAAACCATCGCCGAGCTTGGCGCCGATCACGTGCTCATCGCCACCGGGTCCACCTGGCTTCGCGACGCCACCGGCCGTTACGCAACAGCCCCGATTGCGATTGCCGCCGATGCCGATGTGCTCACCCCCGATGACCTGATGGCGGGCCTGCGTCCGAAGTCACGCAATGTGACGATCTATGACGATGATCATTATTACATGGGCGGCGTTCTGGCCGAACTGCTGCGCAAGGAAGACTATGCAGTGACCCTTATCACCCCCGCCGCCGTCGCATCGTCCTACACCAAGGCCTCGCTCGAACAGAAGGTGATTCAGAAGCGCCTGCTCGATCTTGGTGTGAAGATCATGGCCAATCTGGGCCTCACGGCTATCGCCGCGGATCACCTGGAGTTCGAATGCGTCTTCACTGGCAAGGCGACGCAACATGCCGCGAATTCCGTGGTGCTGGTCACCGCCCGAAAGCCCGAAGACAGCTTGTTTCCTCAACTCCAGATTGCCGGCATCGCCTGTTCTCGCGCTGGCGATTGCTACGCCCCCGGCACCATCGCCGCCGCCGTTCATTCCGGCCGGAACTTTGCCGAAGCCTTCGGCGCTCCAGCAGTTGATTTCCTCGACCTGCCCTTCCGCCGCGAAGTGACCGCACTTGCCTGACCATCCGATTTGCCTCATTCCGGTCGCAGGTGGGTGCTAGATTGGGCTGAATTAAGGGGCCGTTTACCAAACGCGCTCACTGTCGAAGTCAGTCAAAACCAGGGGAATTCACGTGCTGTCGCGTCGCGCTTTCAATCGTAATCTTCTCAATCTGGGAAGCCTTCTCGCCATGGGTGCCGTCGCTCCGGCGCTCGCCGAGGAACCGGTATTCACCAGTTCCATCGCCACTGTTGCGCCAGCAACCGCCCCCGCCAATGGCAAGCTCGCCACCCAGACGGAAATCGTCGCGGGCCTCGATCAAGTGCCGATGCTGACCCCAGGCTCGCCCGAAGCGATGCAGGGGGCGATCGCCATCTATGAGGAAATCACCGCTGGCGGCGGCTGGCAGCAATTGCCGGCCCGCACCCTGAAGAAAGGTGCCAAGGGCGATGCCGTGCAGGCACTGCGCCAGCGCCTGGTGGCCGAGAATTATCTGCCCTTCGATACGCTGGGCGGCGAGAATTCATCACTCTATGACGACGAACTGGCCGAAGCCGTGCGCGCCTTCCAGATCAATCACGGCGTGTTGCCGAGCGGCATCGTCGCCGAAAAGACCCTGGCCCAGCTCAATGTCACGGCTGAGACAAGGCTTGCCACGCTGCGCGAGAACGTCGCCCGCATCGATGCCTATTCCCAAAACCTTGGCAGCCTCGCCATTCTCGTCAACATTCCGGCAGCCCAGCTCGAGACGGTCGAACAGGGCCGCGTCTATTCGCGCCACAACATTGTCGTCGGCAGGCTTGAACGGCCCTCGCCCGCCCTTGCCAGCAAGGTCAGCGACATCAACTTCAATCCTTACTGGAAAATCCCGGCCTCGATCGTCGCCAAAGACATCGTGCCGAAATATATCGAAGACCCAACGTATCTTGAAGCCAATCGCATCCGGGTCTTCGATGGCGTCGCTGGCCCCGAGATCGATCCGCTGCTGATTGACTGGGAGATGACCCCGCCCGACCGCTATTTCTTCCGCCAGGATCCGGGCGACCACAATTCGCTAGGGTTGGTGAAAATCAACTTCCCCAACGAGCACATGGTCTACATGCACGACACGCCGCACCGCGAGCTGTTCGGCCGCAACGTGCGCTTCGAGAGCTCGGGCTGCGTCCGCATCGATCAGGTCGCCACCGTGGTAAAATGGATTCTCGACCGCTCCGGCAGCCCGGTTGACGACACCCAGTATGAGATGCTCATCGCCAGCGCTGAACCCTATGATCAGCAAATCGAAAACGGCCCGGACATCCGCTGGATGTACCTGACAGCCTGGGCGACAGAGGATGGCCGCGTCAATTTCCGCAATGACGTCTACGGACTTGACGGCACCGGCTTTATCGTCGGTCAGCCCCAGGCTCAAACCTTCTAAGGTCATCTTTCCGCCAGGGTTCAGCTGGCGTTCAGCCACAATTCTCCATAAGCGGCCCTATCAACAAGACGGGGCAGCAACACAATTACCGCCTGGAGCGCTTTCTAGGCGCTGTGGAGGATTTGTCTCATGGCCAACTACATTGGCAGCAATCTCGCCAGCAATATTACCGGTTCGGACTTCGCCGACAACATTTGGGGCAATGGTGGTGACGACATTCTGAATGGCGCAGGCGGCGGCGACTTGATCTCCGGTGGAAGCGGCAATGACTACATCATCGGCGGCACCGGAGCTGACATCATGTCGGGTGGCAGCGGCATCGACACACTAAGTTATGTCAATGACGATTCTGGTTTGATCATCTATCTCAACGACACCACATACGGCGGCGAAGCCTCTGGCGACCTGACCAGCGGGTTCGAGAACGTCATTTGCGGCAACGGCGATGACAATATCTATGGCGATGCCAGCAACAACATGCTGTTCGGCGGCGGCGGCAGCGATTATCTGTCGGGTGGTGCCGGCAATGATCAGATGTTTGGCGGCGCCCATGGCGATTTCATGCTGGCGGGCGAAGGCAGCGATCACTACGACGGCGGCTCCGGTACCGATGCCGTCGGATATCATAAGTCACTTGCCGGTGTGGAGATCGATTTGCAGCTCTTTACCGCCCGGGGCGGTTTGGCGGCTGGCGATACGCTACAAAGCATCGAGGAGATCGGCGGCACGGACTTTTCGGACATCCTCGGCGGTGATGCGGAGGAGAATACATTCCACGGCAGCGGTGGCAACGACACGCTGTTCGGCCGCGGCGGTGATGACGGTCTCTTTGGCGGAGAAGGCGGCGACCGGCTGACCGGCGGCACTGATGCCGACTATCTCGATGGTGGTGAGGGCGAGGATACAGCTCAATATCTGGCGGCCGTCACTGTATCCCTCGATGGCTCGCTGGTGGCCACAGGTGATGCGGCGGGCGATTTGTTTGTCTCGATCGAGAATCTCTCCGGCAGCGACGAAGCTGATGAACTGCGTGGCAATGATGAGCGAAACGTCATCGACGGCGGCGATGGCAACAGCGCCGACATACTCTCGGGCCGCGGCGGCAACGACACGCTGATTGGCGGCAACGGTGACGATATCATGTCAGGCGGTAACGGCAACGATGTATTCGTCTACTGGAATCTCGCCAATTGCGGCGACACCATCAACGGTTTCTCGTCCAGCGGCGTCGGAAACAATGACACCATCCGCCTCGCCGCAGCGAATTTCGGCGGCCTGCCCGAAGGCGCCCTCGGCGCCAACCGCTTCATCGCCAATGCTTCGGGCCAGGCCGAAACAGCTGGCCAGCGCTTCATCTATGAAACCGATACCGGCATTTTGCGTTACGACGCGAATGGCTCGAACGGTGGCGGCGTCACCATCATTGCCACTCTCTCCGGGGCTCCTGCCTTCACCATCGACGACATCGACATGATGGTCCTGTAAAGCGCCGGGAATCCCGCCGCTTGCGGCGCGGCGCACCCGGTTCTATGCCTGAAATCAAGGCATGGAACCGGAACCCCTATGACAGACCGCAGCTATTATTCCGCCCTCGGCGGCCACCCGCCGCAAACCGATCTCTTGACCGGCCGCGCCATTTTCACCGAGGCTTATGCAGTGATCCCCAGGGCCTCGATGCGCGATATCGTGACCAGCCTGCTGCCCTTCTGGGACAAGACTCGCGCTTGGGTGATCGCCCGACCGCTCTCGGGCTTCGCCGAAACCTTCTCGCAATATATCATGGAAATTTCCCCCGGTGGTGGCAGCGAAAAGCCCGAACCGGATCCCGAGGCCGAAGGCGTTGTCTTCATCGTCGAAGGCGAATTGCTGCTGACACTCAGCGGCGCCCGCCACATGCTGAAGGCCGGCGGCTATGCCTTCATTCCGCCCGGTGCCGCCTGGACCGTGAAAAACACCAGTGCCGCGCCGGTGAAATTCCACTGGGTGCGCAAAGCCTATGAGAAGGTCGAGGGCATCACCATCCCCGAAGCCTTCGTCACCAGTGATGACGTGGTCCAGCCGATCGCCATGCCCGGCACCAATGGAACCTGGGCCACCACGCGCTTTGCCGATCCTCTGGACATCCGCCACGACATGCATGTGAACATCGTCACCTTCGAGCCCGGTGGCACCATTCCCTTTGCCGAGACCCATGTGATGGAGCACGGCCTCTATGTACTCGAAGGCAAAGCCGTTTACCGCCTCAACGGCGATTGGGTAGAGGTCGAGGCTGGCGACTTCATGTGGCTGCGCGCCTTCTGCCCGCAAGCCTGCTACGCTGGTGGCCCCGGGCGCTTCCGCTATCTGCTCTACAAGGATGTCAACCGCCACATGAAACTCAAGAGCCCGTTCCGGCAACAAACTTGAGCCAGTAACGAACCGCAGGGCCCACCATGTCCGTTCAGGCTGCTTCCTCGACCAAACCACACACCAGCGCCAGCTTCACCGACCTGTTCACGCCGAAGCTGGTCACCGTTCTTCGCGAAGGCTACAGCCTCGCCAACCTCCGCACCGATGCGATTGCCGGCCTGACGGTAGCGATCGTCGCCCTGCCGCTGTCGATGGCCATTGCCATTGCCTCGGGCGCATCACCAGCCCAGGGCCTCTACACCGCCATCATCGGCGGCTTTCTCATCTCGGCCCTCGGCGGCTCGCGCTTCCAGATTGGCGGGCCAGCCGGCGCTTTCATCGTGCTGGTGGCAGCCACTGCGGCCCAGCACGGCATGGATGGCCTGATTCTCGCAACCTTCCTGTCCGGCCTCATGCTGGCGGCCATAGGCTTCCTCAGGCTTGGCACCTATATCAAGTTCATCCCATTTCCCGTCACAGTGGGCTTCACCGCCGGCATCGCCGTCATCATCTTCGCCAGCCAGATCAAGGAACTGCTGGGGCTAACGCTCACTGGTACTGAACCAGGCGCGCTGCTTGAAAAACTCCCTGTATTGTGGGCCTCGCTCGGCTC
>JANLTS010000691.1:0-3968 GCA_031363045.1 Hyphomicrobiales bacterium | reverse complement strand
AATATTCTGACATCCACCGGAAGACCGGCCTATTCAGATTGAGTTTTGCGCGAATTGGTCACTCTTGCAATATCGAACCTTGGAAAATGGCAACACCGGTCCGCCAAAGCCGTGATGTCTGCGGTTTGCGCGCCGGGAATGCTGATTTCACGTTCATCAAGACAAAGCTCTCCTATGGTTTGAGTTGGAACGCATTGTAGCCTTGCCGTTCACGCTGCTTCTTGATCAGGCGTTGGCCGCAGTTCGGCGATCAGCCGCAGGACGTCGGCGAAGTGTTGTCTCGCGTTAGCGACTTCAGCCATTTGGAAGGCGAAATAGCGGCCATGGCTGACAACCTTAGCGCCGATCTTGAACAGCGTCTCCTTGAGGCTGGCAAGTTGACCTGATGGGGTGGACGGCCTCCACCCCGGTACAATGTGCCAGGATGTGGTCGTTACCAAACGCCATACAGGAGGTCGTCCATGGAACAGATTACTACAATTGGTCTGGACATCGCGAAGCACGTTTTCCAGGTTCACGGAGTTGATGCGGCCGGCAATGTTGTGATGCGGCGTCGACTGAGACGCGGCGAGGTCCTCACGGTCTTTTCCAAGCTGCCATCCGCAGTGATCGGCATAGAGGCCTGCGCCACCTCGCACTACTGGGCGCGGGAGTTGTCGGCATTGGGGCATACGGTGAAGCTGATGCCGCCTCACTATGTGAAGCCATATGTCAAACGGCAGAAGAATGACATGGCTGACGCCGCTGCCATCTGTGAAGCCGTGACGCGTCCGTCGATGCGGTTTGTTCCGGTAAAGAGCGAGGAGCAGCAGGCCGTTTTGATGCTGCACAGGTCGAGGGAGCTGCTGGTGCGCCAGCACACAATGCTGGTGAATGCGCTGAGGGCTCACCTGGCGGAGTTCGGCATCGTCATGAAGCAAGGCAAAGCCGGAGCCGCGGCAGTTGCCTCTCTTGTCGAGGCTGGAGAGACGAGCTGCCTCAGTCCGGCTGTCCGGGAGGCGCTGCTTCCTCTTGTAGAGCAGCTGCGGCACACTGCTGAGCGTATCGCCCGCATGGAGCAATTGATCATCGACTGGCACAAGAGCAATCCTACGAGCCAGAGACTGGCGTCCATTCCCGGCATCGGACCGATCACGGCAAGTGCTATTGTGGCGACAATCACCGATGCTCAGCTCTTTAAGTCTGGCCGGCATCTGGCGGCGTGGCTCGGCCTTGTTCCACGGCAGAACTCGAGCGGCGGCAAAGAGCGGCTGGGAGGCATCACCAAGAAGGGAGATGGCTACATCCGCAAGCTCCTCGTCATCGGAGCCAATGCCGTTCTTCGCTTCGCCCGAAAGGGAAGCGCAAGTTCAACCGTCTGGGCCAGCAGTCTCCTGATGAGGAAGCCGCACAAGGTTGTTGCGGTAGCCTTGGCGAACAAGATGGCAAGGATCAGCTGGGCGCTTCTGGCGCGCAACGAGACCTTCCGGCTCAAAAGCGCGTAACTCCCGGCTCGGGAGCACGATACTGAGATCAACAGAATTGGCGGGGTGCTCAGGATGTGATGGCAAACGGTCGAGAACCGGGATTGGAACAACCCGATCAGTGGTTTGATGCGCAACGAGCGCGATGACCTGTATGGGATCTGATCCGCGGACTTCATCAGGGCCAGCGGTCGTATGTTGTCGCGTCAACAGGCCGGACACATGACCGCACCCGACCACCGCCAGGACATCAGAAAGCACTTGCCATTAGGGGGCCGTCCACACATGCCACTGGGCATTTTGCAGAATAAACATGAAGTCCCGCCCGAGCTGCTCTGCGCCCAATCGATGGATCAGTGGAGGTTCACGCTGTGGTTAGTCCTGTGCCTTGCCCACGTGATCAGCCATCATCGCACCTCTGGAGCCCATCGGCTTGGGTTTGCCATCCGTGGTATCACGGGCGGTCTGATGTTCTGCTTCCGCATTCAGTTGCGCCCCGAGCAGGACAATGATGGCAGAAATCCACAACCAAACCATGAAGCCAATGCCGGCTCCCAGGGACCCATAGATTCTGTTGTAGCTCTGAAAGGTCGCTACATACCATGAGAACAGCATCGAGGAAGCGACCCATAGAAGCCCCGCAACGATACTGCCCCAGCTGACCCAGCGCCACTGAGCATCTCTTCGGCTCGGCCCATAGCGATAAATGAATGCAAGGCTTACGCAGACAGCCACAAGGAGGAAGGGCCACCGGAGCATGGAAAAGAGCCGCTCAGAGAAGTTCGCAAGGCCAATCAACTTCAAAATCAGCGGCATCGCGACGACTACCAGAATAGCAGTGACAACAAACACTATCCCGGCAAGCGTGAAGATCAGTGTTGTCAGGTAAAAGCTGACGATACTGCGCTTCTCTCGTTCGCTGTAAACGACGTTCAGAGCATCAAAGAGCGCTGCAATACCGGAATTCGCGCTTGTTATGGCAATGAGTAGTGAAAATACAAAAGCCGTTCCAAGTGCATCGGTGCCCTGGTTCGACACCAGCGTGATCTGGTCCGCAACAACCTGGAGAACGCCAAATGGCAATATGCCCGTAAGGAGGGAGAGGTGGCTTCCAATCGTACTCCGGTCAGCAAAAAGTCCATAAAGCGAAACAATAGCTGCAATTCCAGGAAACACAGCGAGAACAACAAAAAACGCTACCCCACCTGAGGTTGTAAGAATCCGATTGTCAGAAATCGCCCAGAAAACACGCTTCAGGATATCTGCCCATCCGCGAGGTGGAATCTCTCCAGGGGAATTTGCTTCGCGGCCTCGCCCCCGCTCACGAGCCCGGGCCAGATCGAGTGATTTGGGATCACTGCCTTCGCCGACATGCGCGCGCCAATCTTCACTGACCTCGGCACGCGGTGTGATCACGCTCAACTTTTTTGGCAAGCTTTGATGACTATCTTCTTGCAATTCGTATCCATCCCAACAGCGGCCAGCACGCGCTCAGTCATCGTTCCCAGACCTGCTATTTTATTTTTAAGGCTAACCCACTCAGATCAACGTTCACCATTAGCCCGATCTGCCTGCCGGAGAGTTCAAGAACCGCACCCTTCTGGTTGCGGAGAACGATCGAGCTGACACCGCGGACGACCGCAAGTCCGTTACCGGCGGCGGCATAGACACCCTCAATATCTGACGCACGGCGGATGTGGCTCACGCGGCCATTCAGCAACGTTTTCGAACCGCCGAACACCAACCCGTAATCTATACCTCCGACTTCCAGCCGATAGGTGTGGCCACGGAAGGAAAGCTTGCCGCTACCGCCGGAACCGCCGATAATCCAGCCAGCCTTGTAAATGGTAAGCACTACTTTCCCGCTATCGGCGTAGGCACTCTGGAGGCCAGCGGTAAACATGGTGTCACAGCGATCATGGCGCCGAGAAGTCGGACTGGTAATCGCATGCGCCAAATTTCCTTCTTTGTTCATCGAAATATCAATGTAGGCGACTCTCGTCCGTCTAGAGTTAGCGTTGAGACATTCCTGATTCTGGCGAGGATTGCCAATATGGCACTCCGCCTAAATGGTGGCAGACCTAGGGCCCTGTTCACTATCCAGAGCTTTCGATACAGTCATTCCTATCATTTGCCGGTTCCAAACATAGCATCATTGCGGGCTCTCCAAGCATCATCCGAAATCCAGGAGTACTCTGCATCAGGCATCAATGGGATCGTCTTGAGCTTTGAATTCGGAATCTGAAGATAGAAGCTTTCGCGCCCTTCTGACGTCATTAGAAACCTCACTGGTACGACAAAACTTTCCTTCCCCGGAACAAAGAAGCCACCAGAAGCTACGATGGCATAGTTTCGCCTGCCCTTGGTAGCTAGGACAATGTTTCTGACCTCACCCACGATTTTATCGTCCGAGGTCCGTACTTCCGCACCAATGAGTTCATCTGCCCTCATACCCGGCAGAATTTCATCCACTGACACGAGAGGGCGCGCGCCGGGAAGATCGCG
>JANLTS010000690.1:0-6556 GCA_031363045.1 Hyphomicrobiales bacterium | reverse complement strand
AATATTCTGACATCCACCGGAAGACCGGCCTATTCAGATTGAGTTTTGCGCGAATTGGTCACTCTTGCAATATCGAACCTTGGAAAATGGCAACACCGGTCCGCCAAAGCCGTGATGTCTGCGGTTTGCGCGCCGGGAATGTTGATTTCACGTTCATCAAGACAAAGCTCTCTGGCCTGCTGCCGGTTCCGTGGACAGGCACTTAAGCTAACCCAGCCTTTCGCTCGAACTCAATAGGGCTGAGATACCCCAGCGTCGAATGCCGGCGCCTGGGATTGTAGAAGCGCTCAATGTAATCGAACACATCGGCTTTGGCTTGTGCCCTGGTGCGATACGTCTTGCGCGCAGTTCGTTCCGTCTTGAGCGAGGAGAAGAAACTCTCCATTGCCGCATTGTCCCAGACATTGCCGGATCGGCTCATCGAACAGGAGACGCCATTGTCCGCCAGCAACAGCCGGAACGGCTCGCTGGTATATTGGCTTCCCTGATCGGAGTGATGCAGCAGGGCCTTGGGCTTGCCGCGCCGCCAGATGGCCATGAGAAGTGCATCGGTCACGAGTTGCGCCGTCATCGAGGCACTCATCGACCAGCCGACCACACGGCGCGAGAACAGATCGATGACGGCTGCCACATAGAGCCAGCCTTCGGCTGTCCAGATGTAGGTGAAGTCAGCGATCCATTTGTTGTTGGGCATTGACGCATGGAACTGCCGGTCCAACACATTGGGCGCAATGGCGCTCGCCATCCGTTGGCCTGTGTCGGGTGGCAGATAGCGCCTGCGGGGCCTGGCCCGCATGGCATTCTGCCGCATCAGGCGTTCAATCCGGTGAAGGCCCAGGTTGAAGCCTTCAGACAGAACATCGTGCCAGATGCGCCGTGCTCCGTAGGTCCGGTCACTGGCCGCGAAGCTCTGTCGCATGACAGACAGCAGAACCTCGTCTTCCAGAGTCCTCTTGCTTGGAGACCGGTTCAGCCAAGCGTGGAAGCCCGATCGCGACACATCCAGCGCTTCGCAAAGCCATGCCACCGGCCAGATCGAACGGTGCTTCGCGACGAAAGCGAACCTCATGTCACTTCCCTCGCGAAGTAGGCTGCGGCCTTTTTTAGGATGTCCCGCTCCGCCTTCAGCTTGGCGACCTCCTTGCGCAGCCGGTCAATCTCCAGCTGTTCAGGCTTCATCTGCCCCAGGCCAGGGAACGCCTGCTTCGGGTCAGAGCCGAACTCCTTCACCCACCGCCGCAACATGTTGACATTGACATCGAGATCGCGGGCCGCCTGGGCATATGAAACACCCCGCTCCCTGACCAGGTTTACCGCCTCAAGCTTGAACTCGCGGCTGAACTTCCGTCTCTGCATTGAAAACCTCCAGTTCCATAAAACACCTTAACTCGGTGTCCACGGAACCGGCAGCAGGCCAATCGGCCATTTGCCTACGACACGAAGGACCCGCTCGGCAAGACTCTCTCCAACAAACTTCTATCCCATTACGTGCGCACGAGGCTCGGAAACTGCGTGACGATGCCTATGCTGGCACTGATCCTCGGACGGCGCATGGGTTTGAAGATGACGCTGGCAGTTGCTCCACTGCATGTTTTTATCAAGTTCACGGACGACGCCGGGAAGGTCTGGAATCTTGAGGCTACCAGCGGGTTGGGTTCTACCCGGGACATGTGGATTCGGCAGGAACTGCCGATGACCGACAGAGCAATCGAAGAAGGCATTTATCTCAGGCCATTGTCGGAGGCAGAAAATGCCGGTCTTGCAGTGAGACTCTTAGTCGAACACGAGATGCAAGCAAGGCGGGCCGAGAATGTCATTGCGGCCACCAACATCATACTACGGTTCAATCCGCGCGATGCGATCACACGTGTTTGGCGAGGTTCGGCATATTCGCTCAAGCTGCGGCAGGAGGTCGTCAATGTCTATCCCGATCTCAGCCGCCTGCCGCCCGATGTTAAAATCTACGCCGATGCACTCTTACAACAAAACCTCGCCGACTTTGCTGCTGTGGAAGCTCTGGGATGGACTGAGCTGGACGGGATCAAGAAATGAATTTGGGGGAGTAACGATGTCAAGTGAACTCCGAAACGCCATTGCCAGACGCGTCATGCGCATCGCGGTCATTACCATGGCCGCAATCATGCTGGCACTGCCCATGGCACCGCCTGCCAATGCCCGATTCCTCACACCTGACACCTGGGACCCCTGGCTGCAAGGGGTATCGGAACTTTGAAGGACGGGACAAACTTCGACCTAAGAGACTTGTGCCCCGAGGGACTACACGGGAACCAACTTGACTGGATTGAAAATTTTACAGGTAGCAAATCGATTTACGAGACTATTTTTGAGAAAGATTTCTTGGATAAGACATGAGCTCTACAGACATCGAGGGCGAAGCCCTTGCCACCCTCGTCGTCAACAAGCTGCGTGGTGGCCTCAAGGTCGCCGCCGTCAAGGCGCCGGGCTTCGGTGACCGCCGCAAGGCCATGCTCGAGGACATCGCCGTTCTCTCGGGTGGCCAGGTGATCTCGGAAGACCTCGGCATCAAGCTTAAGAACGTGACGCTTGATATGCTGGGCCGCGCCAAGCGCGTGCGCATCGAAAAGGAAAAGCTGCAGGAACGTCTGGCGAAGCTGGCCGGCGGTGTTGCGGTGATCAAGGTCGGCGGCTCGACCGAGATCGAAGTCAAGGAGCGTAAGGACCGCGTCGACGACGCGCTGAACGCCACGCGTGCAGCCGTTGAAGAAGGCATCGTTCCGGGCAGCGGCGTGGCCCTGCTGCGCGCCAAGAAGGCACTTGAAGGCTTGAAGTCGGCCAACGCCGACGTGCAGGCCGGCATCAACATCGTGTCGAAGGCTCTGGAAGCGCCGATCCGCCAGATCGTCGAGAACGCCGGTGTCGAAGGCTCGATCGTTGTCGGCAAGCTGCTCGAGAAGTCCGGCTCCTGGGGCTTCAATGCCCAGACGGAAGAGTATTGCGACATGATTGCCGCCGGCATCATCGATCCGACAAAGGTCGTGCGTGTTGTTCTCCAGAATGCAGCCTCGGTTGCTTCGCTGCTGATCACCACCGAAGCGATGATCGCCGAGAAGCCCAAGGACAAGACCGCCGGTGGCGGCATGCCCGGCGGCGGCGGCATGGGCGGCATGGGCGGCATGGATTTCTGATCCACACGCTCAGCACCTCGCTGAAACGACAGAACCCCGGGGGGAAGCCCCGGGGTTTTTTGATATTGGCCGCGCTACGACACGGTGAAGATAAAAAAATACAAATACGCTGTGACGATTGAACCACCCTCCCAGTCGTCTAGTTAGCCGTCGCCGTCAGGGCAAATAACCTGGTCGCACATCTCTCACTCCCGCAGCCCGGCTTCAAGAAAGGCTTTCAACCACCAATCGCGATCCGCCTGAAACCTAAATGCCCGCCTTTGTACGTAAGACCGCGCACGCCACTGCGGCGCGAACTGCATGAACAATTCAGTATGCTTTTTTGCGGCGTCAGAATTGCCGAGTTTTGCTAGTGCGACAGCTGCGTACAACCGCGATGACGGTTGGGGTTCAATTGCCGGCACGAGCACTTCAAGTGCATCCCGGAACCTACCCAGTCGAACGAGCGCGGCGCCAACTGTAAAGTTGTACCAGGCGGGTGGTGCGGGATTGAGCCGAAAGGCATTGGTCGCTGATTCAAGTGCCTTCTCAGCTTCCCCAGTCAAAATATACATGTCAGCCTGGGACAGCCAGACCGGTGCATGGTTGGGGGTGATCCCGAGTGCGTTATGGAAGTGATGAGCTGCCTCCTCATACTTTCTGCAGGTAAGGGCGACCCACCCGTGGTTCGTGATGATCGGCACGTTGGAGGGTGCAAGACTTATTGCTTTCGACGTCAGCTCATAGGCCATATCGGCGTTGTCATTGATTGGTTCAAACCAGAACTGCCAGCCTACACGATGATTGACACCCAACTCAGAGAGCACCTCAGCATAGCCGGGTTCGAGGCTGAGAGCTTCTTCCAGACAACGGCGGCCTAACATGCATTCTTCAAGTGATGTTGCCCACAATTCTCTGCCACGCAGGAACAAGTCATACGCCAGTAGATTTTTTGGCACCGTTTTCGCGGACAATGGGGCGTTCAGTTTTCCAACGATGGTTGTGACAATCCTTTCTGTGATTTCATCCTGTAGCGCAAACACGTCCTCAATATCCCGGTCAAATCGTTCAGCCCACAATTGCTGTCCAGATTCGGCATCATGCAAATGCGTGGTAATGCGCAGCTTTCGCGCTGATTTCCGAATTGATCCTTCAAGGATATTCCGCACACCAAGATCGTAAGCGATTTGCCGGAGGGTCTGCGTATTGCCCTTGTAAGCAAAGCTTGAGTTGCGCGCAATTACAAACAGCCCAGGCACATTTGAAAGTTCGGTGATCACATCTTCGATCAGGCCATCGGAAAAATACTCATGTTCCGGATCGCCGCTGAGATTCGCAAAGGGCAGAACCGCGATGCTGTTCTTCCGATCTCCTTGCCCCATTGCAGGCGCCGCCTGACCGAAGGCGGCTAGCGTAGAAAGATACTTCGGCAGCGCAGGCAGATGCTCGCTCTCCAGCAGGTAACCCCGCTTTGGAAGTGTACGTATAATCGCATGATCATCATCACCCAGAGCTTTTCGCAGTTCCGAGATGCATTGAACCAGGCTGTCTTCACTTACGGCCACGCCACGCCAAACTTTCGCAATCAGGTCTTCTTTGGAGACAAGCGTGTCAGCCCGTGCGTGCAACTCCCTGAGAATGGAAAGAGATTGCGCCCTCAGCAACGTCTGTTGCCCCGAAACAAGCCTGACGACCCCCCGATCCCAGTCTATGGTTATGTCAGCAGTAACTCCTTCTCTCAAAGGCCGCCTCCGGGAGATTTCTCCCAATGATTACCAAGGGATTCATGCACTTATCCACGTGCAGCAGAAACCACAGCTACCATGGCCTGCCAAAAGTCAGAATTTCAGGAAGAATTCAGAACAATTTCCGATCTCCTTCAGGACATTGAACCTGAATCCGGGCGATCCTCGAGTTTCTAACAGTTGCGAGGACCCCCGAAAAATGAAGAACTACTTTGAGTTCCGTGGCTTGTGCAAGCGAATTGTCTACGAGCAGGCTACCGGCCAATTCACGGCCCTGCCAGTCAAGCATCCCTTCGCGCAACAGCTCGATCCGGCTGACGAACACCGCGCCAGGGATTGCGACTCTAATATCAGCATGTTGGAACGCGGCAAATTGCGCGTGGCTGCGGAGGAAATGTAATGATTGCCCCAGTCAAAATACGACCCGTCCGTCGCGACAGCGAACTGCAGCTCCGTCTTGCGCAAGTTGAAAGGCGCATGCAGATTGCCCATCGAAACCATCTGGGCTATCCCTACAATCTGGTTGGCCAAAATCCATTACTGCAGGAGTTGGCAGACTACCTCATCAACAACCTCGGCGACCCCTATGTTGGGTCGCATTATGCCTCCGAAGTCTGTGACCTCGAGCGCGAGGCCATCGCGTGGCTGATGGATCTCTGGGGCTGCAAGAACCATGCTGACTACTGGGGCTCCATCGGCGCCAGCGGCACGGAAGGAAACTTCTGGGCTATGTATCTTGCCCGCTCAGCTTGCCCCGGTGCCAAACTCTTTTACAGCGCAGATGCGCATTATTCCATTCCAAAGGCCGCGCGTATTCTCGGCATAGAGGCTGTCTGCATTGATAGCGACCACAGCGGCGCGATTGACCTTCCCGCTTTGTCCAAGGCCCTCACATTGAGTGCAACCGAAAGTGCCATTCTTTTCCTGACTTGTGGTACCACAGTCAAAGGCGCACACGACAACGTTGCGGGCGCAATCAAGTGCTTACGGGAGGGCGGTGTCAAGCAACACTACGTGCATGTTGATGGCGCGCTGAATGCCATGGTTCTGCCATTCATCGAGGATGTTCCGCGTGCAATTCAAGCAAGCTTTAACCATGGCATCGACAGTCTTTCAACTTCTGGCCACAAGATGATCGGGACGCCAATGCCATGCGGCGTGTTAATCGCACGAAAGCTCCATGTCGCACGTATTGCACAATCTATCGCCTATCTTCGTTCCAATGACACGACAATGATGGGCTCGCGAAATGGCCACGCCGTTCTAGCAATCTGGGCAAGATTGATTGGTCACGGTATTGATGGATACAAGGCAGATGTTGCCCAATGCAGGAGTCGCGCCGAGTGGCTAAAGTCGAAACTTGAAAATGCCGGCGTGCCAGTGCTCCTCAACTCATTTTCACTGACAGTTCTATTCCCTCAGCCGTCGGAGGAGATCGTGAAAACCTTTCAACTCGCCTGCAGTAGGGGCGAGGCACATGCCATAGTCATGCCCAGTGTCACCGAAGCACTCTTGGGCCGCTTTGCTGCGGAGTATCTTTCTTGGTGGGCATCGACGCGGCGTGGACATTAAAATCTTCGACTCGCACTGCGATCTAGAATGCGAAACTGGAAAGGAGAAAGCCCCGGCGCTTCACACAGCGATGAAGCGCAGACCGCTGTCCGC
>JANLTS010000597.1:0-4538 GCA_031363045.1 Hyphomicrobiales bacterium | reverse complement strand
TGATCGTGCCAGCCACTATGGCGACATCGCACGCGATGCGCTGGCGATCTTCCCAAATTCTGAACTCAAGGATGCACTGCTCGAAGCCGTCGATTTCTGTGTGGCGAGGGCTTATTGAACGCGGAACTTCCAGTGCGCCGGGTAATACGGCAAAGCCTCTCGATCTGACGCTGGCACTGCTGATTGTTGCGCACGTGGCCCGCGCAACCGGGAAGGGCAACTTTGCCCATCAACCAGGTGAATGCGCCTCCAGGACCAGCTTTCGGGCCGCCTCGACCGCCGCAGAATAGCGGCCCCGATAGTCGAACTTCGGCTGCACTGCGGCATCGCCAAACCAGCTAATTTCGCCGGATTTCAAAAGCGTTTTGATCAGGGCAGTGCGCTGGGATACCGGAACAAACCACTCGGCAATGGTTTTGAGCAGTTCAAAACGCTTGGGATGCAAGCGATAGATCGAGACTGGCTTGCCGGAATTGAGGGCGTCAGCGACCATCGCAACGCTCTCCATGGTCACAACAATCCGGTCGGCGTAAGCAAGATAGGCCATGAGAGGATTGGGCTGGCTGTCATCGCCCCAACGATAGAAGGCGTGTGGAACCTTGATTTCCGCCAGAAGCGCCGCGCTGGATTCATCACCCGTGCGATAGCTGGTGGTCAGCAACAATGAACCGCCGACCGCCTCGGCTGCGGCATTCAATTGGTTACCCAGACTGCGGGCGATCTCCGGTCCCCATTGGAAATAGCGATTTCTGCCGCCGACCAGCGCGGCAATGCGCGGTTGCGGGAGGTGCCGCAAGTCCGGAAATTCGGAACTTGCGCGGACCAACTGATCGGCGCTGACCATGCTGAATGGCATGTGCTGGTAGACGATCTTTCCGCGAGGCGGTTTCCAACCTCTTCCAGTCACAATGTTGAGGTCAGCAGATTCGATGTTTTCCGTTTGTCCCATGTTGATGATTTTCATGGGGCGGTTGAGATTCAAGTTCATCCTGAGCGCAATTCCCATTCCGATCGCCGTCACGACAATCACGGCATCGAATGCTGCGCCTGTTACCTTAGGCATACGCGGACGCTGCTGTGGATGGAGTTTCTCCATCCGGTAAGGCCAGCCCATCAGCTTTGCCAAAGTCTCGGCCTGATTGCGATCACCGATGTTTTCTCCGTGGAGCACCAGGATCTTCGGTTGACTGCTCATGGTATTTGCGACCTGGCTTGCGGCGTGGAATTCAGTCGAACGTCATAGACGTGCCCTTGGCGTTTCTCAATGAAATTGACTTTTCGGGACAATCCCAATCAGGTCAAGATTGCCATGCGGCACCACCAGCCGTGATCTGGCAACTCCGCTGCATGATTGCTGTCGAACAGCTTGACACAGGTGGCGCCGGAGCCGGACATGAAGGCGCGGGCGGTTCCGGGCAGGCTTTCAAGATACTTAAGGACGTCGGAGATCACCGGGGCAAGTACAATGGCCGATGCTGCGAGGTCATTGCGCCAACAGGCGGGATCAGCGAGGCCGGTGATCGGCTGGCCGAAGCCCTGTCCCCGTTGCAGCCCGAGCTGATCGAAAACAGCGGGCGTCGGCACCGAAACGAGCGGGTTGACGAGGATGGCGTGGAGCGGGCTGAAATACGGCAACGGCGTCAGGCGTTCGCCGACGCCTTGCATGCGGCAAGCTTTGCCCAGCAGGCACACCGGCACGTCGGCGCCGAGCCGCAGGGCTGCAGCCATGATCTCATTATCGAGACTTTCGATCTCTACGATTTTCAGAAAGCCCCGCATGGCGGCTGCGGCGTTTGACGAACCGCCACCGATGCCGGAGGCAACCGGCAGGTTCTTCAGAAGATGCACGGCGACAGGCGGCAACGACTTGCCGCGTGCCTTTGCAATCTCAATCACCGCCGCATGCGCCCTAGTGATGATGTTGCCGGGGGCGGCGGGAAGGTCCGCCGCGAACGGACCTTCGGCTGTCACGCTGAAAGCCGGAGCGGGCGAAAACGTCAGCTCATCGCCGACATTGGCAAAGGCGACGATCGAATCGAGATCGTGATAGCCATCCGCCCGGCGGCCCAGCACATGGAGCGCCAGATTGATCTTGGCGGGTGCGAAGAGCGTGAAGGGAGTCATGCCGGATTGGCTCTTTGAGGACTGGCTTTCGCCGGGCGCCTCAGGGTGAGGAAACCCACACCCCTCATCCTGAGGTGCGAGCGCAGCGAGCCTCGAGGCATCGCGCCGCGCTTACCCGTTGCTCTGGCTCGTGCCGTTCTGCACCGGCGTCACCGGGACTTCGTCGGCCAGACCGTCCTTGAGCTTGCCTTCGATGCGCTTCAGATCGTCGGGTTCGGGCTTGTTGTCCTTGGCGTGCTGCCACTGGAACTTGGCCTCGAGCTTTCGGCCGACGCGCCAGTAAGAATCACCCAAGTGTTCGGCGATGATTGGGTCAGCGGGCAACAATTCCACGGCGCGCTCGACATTGACGACCGCTTGCTCATAGTCACCGAGTTGAAAATAAGCCCAGCCAAGACTGTCGATAATATAGCCGTCATTGGGCTTCAACTCGACCGCCTTCTTCACCATGCCGAGGGCTTCGGTGAGATTGATCTTCTTCTCGATCATCGAGTAGCCGAGATAATTGAGAACCATCGGCTCATTGGGCGAGAGTTCAAGCGCGCGGCGGAACAGCTTCTCGGCCACATCCCATTGCTTCAGGCGTTCATGCGAGATGCCAGCATAGTAAAACACCCGCCAATTGCCGGGCGCCGGCTCGGTGATCAACGCGATGGCATCGTCATAGGCCGTGGCGGCGTTGGCGTAGTCCTCGTTGTTGCGGTAGAGGTTGCCAAGCGTCACGATGGCATCATAGTTTTTCGGGTCGCGGGCGATCAGGTCCTTGAGCTTGACCTGGGCTTCGTCGCGGCGGTCGAGGCGCTGCAGGCTGACGGCGATTTCCATCTCGGCATTGATGCGCAAGGGCGAACCGGGCGGCACCTGGGCATAGGCGTCGATGGCTTCTTCATAAAGCCGCATGTCCTCATAGGTGTCGCCGAGCAAGGTCACCATCACCGGCGTGTCCGCGCCAAACGAGAGCGCCAGCCTGGCATAGAGCAAGGCCACGTCGATGCTCTGCTCATCGGTCATCGAGGTGGCGAGCGAGAACAGCGCCTCGGCGGCGCCAGCGGCTGGCGTTGCAATGAACGCCTCGGGCTTCAGGCCCTTTTCGGCACTGGCCAGGGCGGCAGCGATCAGCGGATTGTCGTCACCGCCATCGATGAAACTCTTGTAGATCTTGATGGCGTCGGCACCGCGGCCGTTGCGCTCGAGGAAGTTGCCAAAGGCCTGGACGACACGGAGCGAGGTGCCGGCGTCATCATAGGCCTTGCGGTAGGACGCCTCGGCGCGGATGGAGTTGCCGAGATAGTCCGATATGAGGCCCGAGTGGAAAGTCTTGAAGTTGGCGAAACTCTCGTTCACGTCGAGCTGGTCCAGGGCTTTCAAGGCCAGAGCGAGTTCGCCTTCACCGGCGTGGGCCCAGGCGGTCAGCAGCGACGAGGTGAGTTCACCCACTGGTGTATAGGCTGCCACCTGGAAATTCTTGCGGGCTTCGGGGTAGTGGCGGGCACGGAAATCGCGCAGGCCCAAGACAATGCGGGCCATGCGCTGCTGGCTGTTGAACCCTAAGACCCGGGTGGCGAATTCCTCCGCCGCAGCGGTGTTGCCTTCCGACAGTTCCAACAGGAAAATGCGCTCGATCAACAAGGGATTGGCGGCATCGGCCTGCAGTGCGGTGCCGAGAAAATCCGAAGCCAGGGCATTGTCCCTGAGTTTGGCGGCCGATCGGCCGGCCAGATAACTGCCAGCGAAGGTGCCATCGGCATTGTCATAGGCCTGGGCGTTCAGGCTAAGCAGCGGGCCTGACAGCAAGGTTGCCAAGGCGGCACGAAGGAGAAGTCCCGTCATCAAAACCCATTTCTCTCGAAAGCTGGCACAGCGCCAGCAGGTGCGACTCTTCCGGCCAAAATGCGGTGTTTTTGCGATTGGAGCAACAGCAAAAGGCGCCCCCCGGTTCGGGGAGCGCCTGTGACTTCGAGTTCAATCAGGAGTTACTGGGTGACCGCGACGCGGCTGTTCTGCTTCAAGGGGTTTGGTTCGTCGAGATTTGCCGAATTCCAGTCGAGATTGACGTAGAGTGTCGCGTTACCGCTCATGTTCAAGGTGTTGGTGATCATCGGGAAGTAGTTGGAATTGGCGTTCATATTGCCATTGGCCCAGACAACCAGTTGCTGACTCGGCGCATAGTAGCCGCCGCTGATATCGACGTCGCCGCCCGAAGATATGGTATTAGCAGTTGTCGGTGTCGTGGAGCGATCCTGCATGATGGCCCAGCCGCGATAGGCGTAGGTCGAATTGGCGGCAACGCTGTTCACCTTGTTCGGACCGGTGACCTTAAAGACAGCGCCCGAGGCGATGTCGATGTTGCTGGTCGAGCCGGTCAAGTATATAATAGTTCCATTCGGGGCATAGAGTTCGGAGCCTGCGTCAAG
>JANLTS010000576.1:0-1770 GCA_031363045.1 Hyphomicrobiales bacterium | reverse complement strand
ACCTTCTCCCATGGCTTCGCCACGGGCGAAGGCGCATGTTGTGTGTGTCGCCCTCCAGCATCTGAACAAATCTTGCGGCCTATTTGCCTTCTCCCGTTCGCAGAATGGGAGAAGGTGGCCGACAGGCCGGCTGAGGGCTCTCTCATGGTCTGACTGAACTTTGTTTGTGTTTATATCAAGTTACATCGGTGTACAATCACGCCGGCAGGCGCTGGTCGTACTCCTGTTTCAGCCGCAGCCAGCCGTCCCAGAACGGTTCCGGTTCGGTACCGTTTGTACGCGCGGCGAGAACGTCGAGATGCATGTGCCAGCCGGCGCTGACCATCAGCAGCATGGCGCGGTCCGGCACGCGGTGATGCGTCAGGGTAAGTAGTACTTTGCCACCCGCCTGTTTCAGGTCGAATGAGACGCCGCCGCTTTTTCCCCAAGTGATGGCGAGCTTGCGGGGCGGATCGAGTTCGGTGATCTCGCAAGTCATGCGGTGCTCGTCGCCGAAATCGGCAGGCTTGGCGCCAATCGGGTTGGTGAGTTCATCGTTGCGCCAGACGAATTCAAACGACGATCCCACCTTCATTTCCATCTCGCCGGAGGCCAGCCATGTGCGGCGCATGTCACTCTCGGTGAGATAGGCCCAGATGCGCTCGATAGGGCCGGGCAGCAGGCGCTGGATCGTCAAAGTCGTGGGTTCGGTCAGAACGCCATAGGCGTTGGGCGGAGCAAGATCGTTCATGGGTTTTCTCCTTTTGGTTTCTTGGGTTTGCGTGAGTCTTCTTCACGCAGCAGGCGTTCGAGGACATCCAGCCGGTTTGTCCAGAAATGCTCGTAGAAGGACAGCCACTGATGGGCACTGGCGAGCGGTCCTGGTTCGAGGCGGCAGAGATGGGTGCGGCCCCGAATTTCGCGGCGGATCAGCCCAGCGCTTTCCAGCGCCTTGATGTGTTTCGAGGCGGCCGCCAGCGACATCGAAAAGGGCTCGGCCAACTGGCTGACCGTTCGCTCGCCGAGGCTAAGATCGCGGAGCATTTGCCGCCGCGTGGCGTCGCCGAGGGCGTGAAAGAGGGTATCGAGCTGGGGTGTCTGTAATTCAACCATGTAGTTGAATATAGATGTTCGCCTTTAGATTGTCAACCACTAGGTTGAATAATTATTCGTTTTCCCCGAATTCCCCGCCCCGCCGAACGCATGGCGCAGCTGGTGCAGGAAACGCAAGAGACTGAGCGGCGGATTGCGGCCCGTTGAACGAAATCGGTGGGACAAACCCAATCGCCGATGCACTTCAGCATTGGTAGCCGAATGTCCTGAAATCCCGCTCATAGAACTTGATGATCTTCTCGCGTGTGGCGTCGCTCATCTCGACGCGCAGGCTGGCGCTCTCGGCTGATTGCGTGCGCGTGTTGAGGCGATCGAGCTCAACGGGGTCGTCGGGTGAAATGCCGGCCAATTGAAGAACCTGCTTGATGGCGGCATCCAGACCATCCTCGAACTTGAAAATTGACGTTATCGCTGGGCCAGTGAACTCGTGCTGTGGACGAATATGATTTCCCAGCACATAGGGATTTTGTTCATACCGTTTGAAGACAGCCGTTACCCAGCTGTCGAAGTCAAGAAGCCGATTGCGCATTGGTGTTTTCGTCATCGCCCAGACATAGTCCGACTCAATCCGGGCGATCGGATGCCGGACGATACAAAAACCGACATCAGCCTTGTTCAGCAATATGAGTTCGTTCAGTATCTCATAATGGTAGTGCTGGGGCGGGCATTTCATCAACG
>JANLTS010000573.1:0-7418 GCA_031363045.1 Hyphomicrobiales bacterium | reverse complement strand
GCCTTCTCCCGGGTGCGATGGCGGTGAACTTCGGACACGAGATCGCGAACTACACCTTGGGTTTGCAAGAGGTGCTGGAAGTAACTTGCGCGGCCCGGCTCTACGTACCAGCCGCCTCCATGCCTTGTAACAGCAGTAAGATAATCTTCCTCGGTATCATAGCCGTTGAATCTGTAGAGCGCTCGGTTTGCATGCACCGGCGTTCCATCCAAGCGGTCTCGATATATACCGCAGACCGCATTCTCAAAGAGGCTTTGGTATTCGGCTGCTGCCCGACGGATAGCAGCACGGTCTTCCATCATGGGTTTATTGCAACAAGCGTTCGCGTTGTTCGCAACGTGCAGGTCAGCCGGAAGTGCAGCTGACGGACAACCTATTAGCTCAGATATCGCTTTGAACAGTGGATTATCGTGCTGCAAAGCCATTAATCTACCCTAGTTGTGGCACTTCTAGCTGACGGACCTAAAATTTCAATTAGCGTGCAGGATACAAACTTGGACTCCACGTTCGAGTGGAGTTAACCAAGTTCATGAGTTGATACACTGACTAAAACGTTACCAGTTACCTGGTGTGAGCCCGGTAGGCTGATACAAGAATAAGTAATGTCCGACGGCCTGACAAGGAGTTGGACCATGAGGAAGTGACGGTTCACGGAAGAGCAGATTATTGCGATCTTGCGGGAACAGGAGGCTGTGTTTCGACGGCTGAACGTTCGCCTCTGCATTGGACACCTCCAGTTCCATCAAACACCTTAACTCGGTGTCCACGGAACCGGCAGCAGGCCAGACTTCAATTCGAAAGAATGTGACGCCTGCTGTGAAGCGGCAAGCGGTGGCTTATCTCGTGTTGCAGAATGAGGTGGTGAGCTTGCGAACGCGGCCGGCGTGCAGAGTGGTTGCGGGAACCAGAAGCGGCGTCAGGTATCAGCACCGACGTGTTTATGACGTGGCTTGCGAACACGCTTGCGGGCACTGGCAGCTGAGCGTCGGAGGTTCGTCTACCGGCGGCTGCACCAGATGCTGAAGCGGAAGGGGACGGTCATGAACCTCAGGAAGATCAGACGTGTATATGACGAGCAACGGCTTCACGGCAGGCAACGCAAGGTTCGCAAAAGGGCACCGGGAACATGCGCGCCCATGACTATCCCACAGGGACTGGACCAACGCTGGTCGTTGGATTTTGTCAGATGTCTTCACGTGAAGCCGCCGGTTCCGGGTTTTGGCCGTCGTCGATGACTTCCCTGCCGAGTACCTTCGCCTTGCGGCGGATAAATCGCTGTCGGGCCTGCGCGTAACACCGACGGCACTCTCTGAGAACCCGTCGAACTGGAAGACATCAGAGCCGCTCCCACCGGTCATGAAATCCCGGCCAGCACCACCGTTTAGCAAATCGCGCCGCCCGGCTGAGCATTCGCATCTAGCCATGTCTGGATGAACTTCATACCGCGACCGCTCATGTGAGGCTCCTTGAACGATGAGAGCAACCCCACGATCAACAATCTGAAAAAAGCGAACTTCCCAGTTTCGGGAAGATGGTTGAGGGATTCGGGACGCTCGCGATAGTCGGGAGTTTGTCAGATGCGCCCTGCCCGGCGACCGATCAACAACGGGGCAGCAAGCGAAAGGTTCCAGCCGTGTTGCGGGCCGAGACGTTGTGGCATTCTTTGGGCTCGGCAACACGGCCAAGAAGTGAAACCGCAATGTGCAAGCTCAATTCCATGACGAAGCCGCGCGACTATGTTACCAGGCTGGTGCGAGCCCTTCGCGACCTCACTGGCAATCAACCGCCGTTGCAATCATACCCGAGATCAAGAAGCACGGCCCTCGGGGTGTATTGGTAGAGTGCGGCTCGCGCTTCAGATCATGCACGGCGGCTAGCTAGAAACGGAAGGTGTCCGACGCGCTGAACTCCGCCCCATCCGGACATTTCCCCGTCGCATCTACAGCCACTTTGACCAACCGGCTCCGGCTCCAAACGGCGGTAAGCTTGTCGATTTCGCTGGAGCTCAGCGCTTTGGTAATACTCATGGACTCGGAAATAGGCCGGTTCTTGAAAGTCTTCGTAATCCTCCAGTTGGCACCTTCCCCCTGGACGCTGAAGGATCCGTCAATCTTGCAGACTTCCTCCACGCCATTGTATTTCATGCGAACCACGATGGATTTGTACAACAACCAGATTTCCCGGTCGTTGAAACGTAATCCATCAATATGGAGTCTCGGCGGAACGATATCGAACTGTAAAATGTCGGAGTTTGAATTCGGCGCGGCATAGAGTGTCGCGCGGCCCCTGTCTGTATAAATGGCAAGAGCGTGCGGCTGCACTAACCCGGTATTGAATGAAAACTTAAACTTTCCATCCGAATCGAATTTCATGACTGATTCAACGCCGAACTGGCCGTCTACGACATAGACCGACTCGTCGGCAGGATCGACGGCGAGTTCATCCGGGAAACCAAGCTCGACCGGATCGCCTGGTCCGCCGAAACTCCTCACCCATTTGCCGCTGCCGTTCAGGACATGGATGCGGCCCGGGTAGTTGTCGGAGACATAGAAGCGGATTGCGCCGCCATCCAGAACCCGAATGGCGATACCGACCGGCTTGTTGAATGGACCACCAGGACAATCGGAACAGTTAAAAGATTTCAGCCACTTGCCTTGCAAGTTGAAGCAAGACACGCGCTTGTTCCGGGTGTCAGCGACACAAATTTGCGGGACGCCGCCAGTTGACGCCGGAAGGTAGGCAATGCCTTCCGGGCCGAAGAACTGGTCGTTGCCGCTGCCCTCCGAGCCAAAAGCATGCAAGAAAGTGCCGCCTGTCGTGAAGACCTGCACACGGTTATTGAACGTATCCGCCACAAAAACTCTCTGCTGTGTGCTTGAACCCGAGGGGCCGACCGCTATCGCAAATGGCGAGTAGAACTGTCCTTGGGCCTGACCATACTGGCCCCACGACGTCACAAATTCGCGTTCGGCATTGAACCTGACGATCTGGTGGCGCCCGGCATCGGCAACATAGACGTACTGCTGATCGTCGACGGCAATACCATAAGGTAGGGCGACAATGTCGTTACCGAGAGCGCCTACAAATTTGACGGCGGCTTGAACTGTGGTCGGAATACTAAGCAGTACTAGGAAGACGCAAGCGATACACAGCCGCAACCCTGTCTTGTTGCGAAGGAAGGATGAACCGGATTGTTGCGCCATGTGTCACTCCAAATGGTTGCGACGAAAGCCACAGTAAGTCCGCGCAGAACGCTAACTGCCTTTCCTCACCGCCGCAAATCACGTTCTGCACTCGTCGAGTTGGTGGAACCTTGTGGTCGAGGACCAGGGCAACGTCAGCGTTTTATCGTATCGGAAAAAACAAGCCAGTTCAGATACATATTCCGATTGCGGTCAACCCGGGATAGTGTGATTCTTTTTTTCGACATCATACTTGACTCACTATGAGTTCGAAAGCGTAAACGTCCTCCATTCGAAACAGCATTGTGTATGGGGGCATATCATGAACACGAGAATCTGCAGACCGCTTCCTCTGCGCAATGCGTAGAAGAGAGTTCTGTTACACAAGCTACGACCTTAGCAACACGCGGCTCCACAATTTTCGAGTGTACTTCTGGTTCAACAGCATTGGCCAGTCACTTGCTAACAGCGGCCCCAAACGAGCATTGCCCGTCATCACAGGTGAATGCATACTTCAGGAATTGGAGGCGTACGATGCGCTTATTGATCAATGCCGTGGCAGTCAGCAGTGCGCTGGTCGCCTGCTTTATAGCGAGTGAGTTTGAGGCCCATGCCCAGTCGATTGGTGCCCTCTATGGTGCCCGCGACCCGCATGCTTGCGTAGATAGCTCGAAGCCTCAAACCGGGCCAATACCGCCAGAAATCGCCACGCGCTACGTGCTCGGCGTGACTGAAGGACTTTCCATTGACCTCCTCTACTTCTCAAGCGATGTGGTGGTGCAGGTAGGAAAGGGGCGGCCATTCATCCGTGAGTCGGACGGGGGTTTATTTGACATTGACGTCGAACAGCTTGTTTACCCAATCCGCGGCTCATGCCGCCGGTATCAATGCGATAAGTGGAAGGACGCGGGAAGTAATTGCACGATCTACGATCAACCAAACGCGAGCGGCATGTGTTACAGGACCGTTTTCGCCGATTGGCGCTGCAACATGGCAGATAGTGCGGCGACAGTTGTCCATACCGGGGCACCGCCGCCGCAATGACGTTCTGACGCCAGCGTGCTCTATGGATTTTTGGCGTCGTTCTGGATTAGAGCGCCAACCTTCAGAACGGGGAGTTGGGGCTACCGGGCGCTCGCGTTTGCCGGGCCGCTTTGAGCCTGACCCGGTAACTGGTTCCCAAACGCAGCGGCGGGCAAAAGGTTGTGACGGCGCCGATGCGGGCTTTCGGAGCTTCGTCAATTCATTAGCCAGAATGCGCAGGATAGCTCAATGCACGTGAGAAGCCGAGTTAGGATTCCTTCAGCGGTTGAGTTTAGTTTGCAGGTGTCATTTGGTATCCACAGCCATTCGTGACACGTGGTCCCAACGACTCCGCTGAGAGTTGGGGCCACTTCTATTTCGGGCCTCTGCAGCGTTGGCGTGTCTGGCTCTTCATGCCGGAATTAAGGGTAAAGACAACCTCTTCGCCCATTGGCGCCGCCATGGACTGTGGTTTGCATAGTGGACCGGGCAAGCCTACGGCGACTTGCAGTATTGGCTGTGGCCCCGCGACCAGCCCCACTCGTCCGGGGGCACAGTTTTCAAACCGGCGGCTTCTTGCGGCGCCTCACCTGGAAATTCGCCAGTGCAGTCACCTTACCGGTGCGCTTGTTGAACGCCTTCATTGCCTCAGATCGCTTGCGTTTCGTCTCATCGCTCTCAGGCGGCTTGGGCGCGTACTGGTGGCCCTCGCGCCTCTCGTGATCGATGAGCTTGGGAGCGTCATTGCGTGGCTTCTTAGTCATGCCTTCAGCACCTGCACTTTGATTTCCTAGCGACCACGCGATCAAAACAGAATGGGCAGGAAAGCTCAAGGCACGTGAGAAACCTGTAAATATTCCTTTAGCAATTGAGTGTAGATTGCAGGTGTCATGCGGTATCCACAGCCATTCGTGACACGTGGTCCCAAACGTCTCCGACAGAGTTGTTGGGCCACATTTCATTTGCTCCATGCGGCCGGTGCCTGGCGATGCCTAGCAATGTCTTTCAATGGCTCATAAAGCTGCAGGAGCTTCTAGCATCGATTAGCAAGCCCATTCTGGTCTAGTATACTGGGCTTGCGTTCCCTGGCCGCAACAACCCGGATCGGTCCTGCAGACGTTGTGCAACTGCGAGACCGATCCATGGGACTATTCTGACCCTCGAGAGGGCGAATGCGTTATGGGCCGTAGTCAAATGACATAGATGAGAACCTATCTCGCCGATTACCGGAACAGCGTATTCCTGGAGCACGAAATCCAGATGCTCTGCTCTGCCTTCGAAGAAGCCTGGCGCGTTGTGGAAGCCAATCCTGATACTTACGTGCCCGTCGATAACCCCGACTTGTTGCGGCACATGCTTGCGGAACAGATCGTATACGTTGCCCGGAATGGCATCTGCAGCCATTCCGGACTACGCGATGCTGGCTTCCACCGGATAGGAGCCGACAGCCCGACGATGTAATCTGGGGATGTCCAAGGGTGACAATGACTACGATCTCCGCAGATAGCCACCCTTCTTGAGATGAGAACTCGGCACTGGCTTGTATCGTGAGACAAGTCCTACTCGCTCAAGAATGAGCCAGCCAAGAAGCGTGAGACGGTAACCCGTCCGAAAACCCTGTTCGGCATATGCCGCCGAACAAGGTCCGGTCTCGATAAGGCCCAGATGCACGAGTCTTTCGGCCATGACGACGCCGGTCTTGGCCCGTGCTTCGATGGGCTCCAAGTCATTGTAGCTTTTTGACAAATCGCGCAAAGCCATCCAATCGAACCGGTCAAGTTCTGGACTGGCCAAACCAAGGTCGGCTTCAGTCGAGGCGGAATTTATTTCGATGGTTCTCAACAAAATCGACCCCATAAGTGTTCATATGAGACCAGGATAAGTCTGCTCTCCGCCACTTAATTGTAGTCGCGGCAGGTTAAAATTGTTTTCCTGGGTTCGATGCAACAAAAACCGGTGCGCCGGAAGAAGGGTGCTGAAATTCTGGCTCCTTCAGTCGACCAGCCTTCGTCACGACGTATGCTTCCCGGCATCCACGTCCCAAAAGGCGGTGCCGCCAACTTCGGCCACCGCAGAAGCGACGAGATCGGCGATCAGCAGGCAACCGACATCAGGAAATTGCAAGTGAATGTCTGCGGCAAGCTTGGACACGTCAACCATTTCATGGTGGTCAATTACGCTTTTGACGCGCTGATCAATTATTGTTCCTAGACAATGAGGCATCATAGCCTTCCACTTGAGGGGGAGCGCAATTCATGTCTCTCTGGCGCCGAAGCTCGGTTGCAATTACTGCACGGCTGGCAATGACCGGACATTACACCCTTCCTGACTTCCTGACAATCTCCCCGGGATTCGAGAGCAGCGGAATGTTCAAATGCGTCGAGAGAGATACGCAAATTTGGACACCCGGTTGATGCCAATGATGCTGTTGATTGTCTCTCTGCTTGCATCCCGCTTACTGCCGAAATCAAGAATTAAGGGTAACGACAACCTCTTCGGCCATTGGCGCCGCCATGGTCTGTGGTTTGCATCCTGGACCGGGCAAGCCGACGGCGACTTGCTGTATTGGCTGTGGCTCCGCGACCAGCCCCATCTGTCCGGGGTCACAGTTTTTCATACTGGCGAATGCTTGGTGCGTTTACTACCTATTGCCGGATAATTGTCAGAGACATGGAAACGGATTGCGACGCCAGCCAGAGCTTGAACGGAGAGGGCTGGTTGATGGGGCCACCGGAACTGTTATCACAATTGGTCGATTTAGGCTGTTGCCCTGCAAAAAAACACGACACACGGGTGTTCTTTGTATCGGCGAGCCGAGCGAATTGCCAACGGCACAGATGGAGAAGGCCTCAACCTGTGCACCCCCATTGGAATAAAGGGCGGAATTGCTCTTGGAGTTTGCCTGAATGACACAGTCTGGTGTGGTGAGGTTGACGGTTCCTTTAACTGACAAGGCTTCCGGGGCCGTCGGATTGAGAGCCAGCAGGCAAATGTAACGGCTCATGAAGTACGCCGTGGCCTGGACAGAAACAGCCATATCCTCCTCTGAGTGAGATGCGTTGGGGAGAGTATTTGCAAGGTTCATGAAAGTCGTGGCAATCCGATTTGTGCGTTGTGAGTTTGCTGAGGTGTGCCACTGTCAGGTGCAAGGAGAAACCGTTGGTTGAAGTCGCAATTGTTGCGGGGTTTCTGCTGATGATCTGTTGGCTGCTC
>JANLTS010000562.1:0-1738 GCA_031363045.1 Hyphomicrobiales bacterium | reverse complement strand
GGGCGACAACGTTCTGGCGGCGCGCAACGCCGGTATTCCGGTCCGCCCGATGACCATGCTGCGCTATGTGATCTCGGCGTTGATCGCGATGACCGCCGGGCTTCTCACCGCATCGAGCCTGCTGTCGATCAACACCCGCGTCGTCAACTCGACGCTACTCTATGACGTCATCCTTGTTGTCGTCATCGGCGGCATTGGACTATCGGGCGGCAAGGGCGGCATGCGCAACGTGCTGGTGGGGGCCGTGCTGATCGGCATCATGCTCAACGCCATGACGATCATCGATATCTCGAACATCTACCAGAACCTTATCAAAGCGACGATCCTGCTCATCGCCATTGTCGTCGACAGCCTGCTCAACCCGCGCGATGAACAAACCGCCCAACAGGGCGACATCTGATATCAACTTATAGAAACTTACAGGGAGACGAGACATGAACTTGAAATCATTATTTGCTGCCACCGCCACTGCCGCCATGCTGGCTCTGGCAATTCCCGCTTTGGCCGAGGACGATCCCGGTCCGGCCGCCTATGCCGCCGCCTTGAACGGCAAGCGCGTGGCCCTGGTGCCGATGGCCATGGGCTTCGACCTGGCACAGGGCTGGGCCGCTTACTTGAAGCGCGAAGTCGAGGGATGGGGCGGGGTTCTTGAAACCCGCGATCCGAACTGGTCGATCGAGGCTGGTGCCCAGGCCATCACCGATCTCATCAACGCCGAACCGCACCCGGATGTGCTGATCGTCCATGCGCCCGATCTCAACTCCTATGTGAAGCTGTTCAAAAAGGCGCAAGAGAAGGGGATCTATGTAATCCTCATCGACAACCCAGCGAATTTCGCCGCCGATGCTTTCATCGGCTCCGATTGGAACCGGCTGGGCCAGCTTGAAGCCGAAGCCGCCGTCAAGGCGTGTGGCGCCAATTCATCGAAGCAGATTGGCTTGGTGCAAGGTGACCAGGTCAATGCCTCGAGCCTCTATCAGTATGCCGGCATCATGAAGGTGCTGGAGAAGTATCCCGACTTCAAGGTGGTGGCCAAGCCCGACTCGAATTGGGATGCGACGACGGCCCGCAACGTGACGACCACCATGTTGCAGCAGAACCCCGACATTTGCGCCATCATCGATTTCTGGGATGGCGATGCGACGGGCACGGCTGCGGCCATCCGCGATGCCGGAAAGGAAGGCAAGATTGCGCTGGTGACGACGGGTGGCGGCGAGAAGGTCGACTGCGACAAGCTCGAGTCCGGCGAATTCACCGCCGTGGTGATGACCGAACTTGAGCGGCAATCCAGCGACATGAACGCCCTCATCAAGTTCCTGCTGCAATCGGGACAACCGGCGGGCACGTCGAAGACCTACATCTACACGCTCGAGAAGGCCTATACGAAAGCCGATCTCGTGCCCGGCACCTGCTGGGACGTGAAGGCGCTGCAAGCGGCGCAGTAAGGGCCCTCATCCGGCCTTCGGCCACCTTCTCCCATCCTGCGGATGGGCGAAGGCGTTTATTGCGTGTGCCTTCTCCCGTGGCAAAGCCATGGGAGAAGGTCCCGACAGGGGGATGAGGGCGCTTGGCCGATCTCCCGGCATCCTGCATTATTGACTGGACCACCCGATGACCACCCGCGAGACCCTGCAGCGCTGGCGCTATAATTTCATTCCCGATCACCTGATCGGGGAGATCTTGAGCAAGCGCTGGGCCGACAATGCCATTCCGTTCCTGGCGATGCTGGTGACGGTGA
>JANLTS010000552.1:0-20089 GCA_031363045.1 Hyphomicrobiales bacterium | reverse complement strand
CCTGGTGCTCGACGAGCCGACTAACCACCTCGACCTGTTGACCAAGGAAATGCTCATCAAGGCGCTGGCAAACTATGAAGGCACCATGCTGTTTGTTTCGCATGACCGGCATTTTCTGGCCGCACTCTCCAACCGCGTGCTGGAGCTGACGCCTGAAGGCATCCATCAATATGGCGGCGGCTATACTGAGTATGTCGAACGTACCGGCCACGAAGCGCCGGGCTTGCATAGCTGAGTTGACCAGCTTTTTTCTGCCGCGCCGCTTAAGAAAAATCGATGTCGATCATGCCGAGGGGACCAAACTCGGCATGAAGCTTCGAGCCTGCCAGTACGGCAACCGAACGAATCGGCGCTCCGGTGATGACAATGTTACCCTTTTGCAGCGCGCCGCCGAGGCCCTTGAGTTCGGGCAACTTGTTAGCTAGCCAGGCGAGAGGTGCGGCGGGATGGCCCATCACATCGCCAGCCAGCGCCTGCTGGCGGGTGCCGTCAACCTCCATCATCAGCATGATCGCGGGCAGATCAAGCTCTGCCGGATCGAGCACCACATCACCCAGCACCACCCAACCGGCACCGGCATTGTCGGCAAGCGAATCATTGGCCTTGGCGCGCATGGCGCCAACCCGGCTATCGATCACTTCGACGGCCGCTCTGACCGAAGCACAGGCGGCCAAGGCATCGGCGATGGTCACGCCCGGCCCTTGCAACGGCCGCGCCAGTTCAAAGGCCAGTTCGGGCTCAGCCCGGGTGTTGCTCAGGTTGCTGACCTTCACCGGCCGTGACGCGTCAATAATCATGGTGTCGAGCAATATGCCGAAGTCGGGTCCGGTCATGCCGTACATCTTCTGCATGGCTTCGGAGGTAAAGCCGATCTTGTGGCCACGCGGTCTTCCACCATCGGCAATCAGGTGATCCACCAATTTGCGGCGGACGCGATACGCGTCCTCGAAGGTGAAATCGATCGTCTCGCTCGGCGGATCAATGCCCTGCCCGGCCTTGATGGCGCGGTGCAGCCGTAGGGCCAGTTCAGCATGCTGGGTGTCGCTCAGTTTCAGCATCAGAGATTCTCCATCCGATCGACACAGATGACCTTCGCAAAACACTGTGTCAATGTACCTTACGAAACAGTCATTCGTTGAGGGTAAACCACATGACATTCCGCATGCCCGCCGAATGGGAGCCGCATGAACGCACGCTGATCGGTTGGCCTTGCCGCGTCACATCGTGGGGCAAGACGCTGGAGCAGGGCCGCGCCGAATTTGCGGCGGTTGCCAATGCTATCGTAAGCTTCGAACCGGTCACCATGGTCTGCGCCTCGGAGGCCGATGCGGCGGGAGCGCGTGCGAAGTTATCAGAAAAAGTCGATATCAAGGTGCATCCCATGGATGGTTCATGGCTGCGCGACAATGGGCCGATCTTCGTCACCGATGAACAGACCCGCCGCGCCCGGCATTTCCGCTTCAATGCCTGGGGTGAACGCCACGCCACGCGTGACCGCGATGCCAGACTCGGCGCGACGCTGGCACGCGAAACTGGTGACGAGATCGATGATGTTGATGTGGTGTTCGAAGGCGGCGCCATTTCGGTTGATGGTGCCGGAACGATGGTGGTGCCGGAAGGCTGTATCATGAATCCCAATCGCAACTGGTATCAGTCGCGTGACGAGGTTGAGGCCAAGCTCAAGGACGCGCTTGGAATCACAAACCTGATCTGGCTTCGCCAAGGCCTCGCGCAGGATCTCGAACGCGATCCCGACCGGCTGTACTATGGCACCGATGGCCATGCAGATCTGTTCTTGTGCTTCACCGGGAAATCGCGCTGCTTTCTTCTGTCGGTTCCGGATAACGATCCCAACGCCGCGCATCTCGCGCAATCGCGCACCATCCTCGAAGGTGCCGGCGTCACTGTGGTCGAATTTCCCTTCATGTCGAACTTCGAATCCGACGGGCGCTCCTTCATCGCGCCCTATCTCAATTTCTACATCTGCAATGGTGCCGTCATCGTGCCGGTGGCAAACAGCGACCGCGATCAGGATCAAGCTGCGCTGGCCGCTATCGCCAGCGAATTTCCGGAGCGACAGATCGTCCCCATCGCCATGCGCGCCGGGCCGATGCAGGGCGGTGCCATACACTGCTTGACGCAGCAGGTTCCACAGCGGCCAGTCTAAGTCACAAGGAAACGCCATGCGAACCGTCGAACACTTCCCATTCGAGATCGAAATGCATGATGATATCCGCATCCGAATGCCGGATGGGGTGCAGCTTGCCGCGCGTGTCTGGCGGCCACGTGGTTCCGAGACAACACCTGTACCGGCCATACTCGAGTTCCTGCCCTATCGCCGCTGCGATGGCACGGCAGAGCGGGATGCCCTGACGCATCCGTATTTCGCCGGTCACGGCTATGCATGCGTCCGCGTCGACATTCGCGGGTCGGGTGATTCTGAAGGTATCCTCAAGGGCGAATATCTCGTCCAGGAACAGAATGACGCCGTGGCGATCCTCGACTGGTTGTCACAACAGCCGTGGTGCACCGGCAAGGTCGGAATGATCGGCATTTCGTGGGGTGGCTTCAACGGGCTGCAGGTGGCGGCACGGCGTCCGCCGCAACTTCAGGCGGTGATTTCGCTGTGCTCCACCGATGACCGCTATGGCGACGACATTCATTTCATGGGCGGCGCACTGCTCATCGACAAGTTGACGTGGGGTTCAACCATGTTCTCGCTCAACACAGCCCCGCCCGATCCGGCGAGTGTTGGCGAAGCCTGGCGCGAACTGTGGATGAAGCGCCTCAACGAGAGCGGCTTCTGGATCGAGGAATGGCTCACCCGCCAGCACCGCGATCATTTCTACAAGCATGGATCGGTGTGCGAGGACTGGGATGCCATCACCTGCCCGGTCTATGCGGTCGGCGGCTGGGCTGATGGCTACACCAACGCCGTCGGCAGGCTGCTTGCCAATCTTAAAGGTCCGCGCAAGGGGCTGATCGGACCCTGGGCGCACAAGTATCCGCATTTCGCCAAGCCCGGTCCGCAGATCGGTTTCCTGCAGGAATGCCTGCGCTGGTGGGACCACTGGTTGAAAGGTGTCGATAACGGCATCATGGAGGAACCGATGTTGCGGGCGTGGATCGAGAACCCGATCAGACCAGCGCCCTATAACGCCGAAAAACCCGGGCGTTGGGTGGCGGAAACGCAGTGGCCGGCGACAGGCCGCAAGCCCCAGAAATTCAAGCTTTCACCGGGCAGCCTGGGACCTGGCGGCCATGGCATCGTCACGGTGTCCTCACCGCAGACCACCGGACAGGCAGCGGGCAAGTGGTGTGCCTATGGTAACTGGTCCGACCAGCCGCTGGACCAGCGCCAGGAGATGGGCGGGCAAACCATCTTTGACACTGAGCCTCTCGTTGAGGACTTCGATGTGCTGGGAACGCCGCAACTTACAGTCCATGTGTCCTCTGACCGGCCCCAAGCTTTGCTGGCGGCCACACTCTGCGAGGTCTTCCCGGATGGTGCCGCAACGCGCGTCAGCTATGGCATCCTCAATCTCACGCATCGTAACAGCCACGAAGTGCCGGAGCCGCTCGCACCGGGCAAGGCTTATGACATCGTGCTCAAGCTCTGCGACATTGGCCACCGCTTCGGCAAGGGCAACCGTATCCGGCTGGCAATCTCCAATGCCTATTGGCCGATTGTCTGGCCCTCGCCCGGCAGCAACATGCTGTCGATCACCTGTGATGGCAGCGCGCTTGAACTTCCGGTTCGCGCGGCGCAGGCGATTGATGAATCGCTCAAACCCTTCAAACCGCCGCAAAGCGCATCGCCCCTGGAACAGACCGAGCTTGAACCCGGCCTCAACACTTGGACAGTCACCACCGATGTCATGGCGGGCACGGTCGTGCTTCAACGCATCAATGACGACGGCTGGCGGCGCATCGAAGGCATCGGCCTCGAGCTTGGGTTACGGACGACGCACACCTACACGATAAAACCAGATGATCCGCTGTCGGCACGCCTCGAAACACATTACGTGCGGCGCTACCGCCGTGGCGACTGGGCGACCACGAGCGTTACCACCGTCGAACTCATATCAAGCGCCGATACTTTCCTGCTCAAGGCCAAGCTCGACGTGCGCGAAGGTGACACGGTAGTTAAACAGCAAAACTGGGATCTGCGCATCCCGCGTGATCACGTCTAGGTTTATTTTCATTGGTTAATCGAAGCCTTTTCGTCTTCTCCCGTTCACGGGAGAAGAAGGGACCCGGTGCGCAGCAGCGGGGAGATGAGGGACCACTAGGTGTCGCCCACAAGTTGCCTTGTGGTCCCTCACCTATCCCACCGCTTCGCGGCGGGCCCCTTTTCCTCTCCCTGCTCACGCAAGGAGAGGACGCTAGGCTCAGCTTTCAGGCCGCGGCTTCGAGAATCGAAACCAGTGCCGGCACATCGAGCTTGCGCGGGTTGCAGCCGGCGTTGAAATCCGGCAACGCCATCGTGGCGAGGCGCTGGAAATCAGCCCGCGCCACGCCGAGATCGGTGATCTTCGCAGGAATTCCGACGCGCGCCGAGAGATCCATCACCGCATCAAAGTAACCAGTGAAGTTCGGCGCCAGCCCCATGTAACCGGCAAGTGCTGCCACCGGAGTCTCGATTGCCGGGCGGTTGAATTGCAGCACATAAGGCATGAGAACGGCATTGGTCAGGCCATGCTGCGTGTTGTTGAGCGCCCCGATGGCATGGCTCAGCGCGTGCATGGCTCCAAGTCCCTTGACGAAAGACGTCGCCCCCATGATGGCAGCTGCCATCATGTAGCTTCGGGCCACAATGTCATCGCCATGTCCGACGGCGCGCGGCAGCCAGTCGTGGCACATCTTGACGCCCACGGCTCCAATGGCATCTGCCATCGGGTGGAACTGCTTCACCAGCAACGCTTCGAGATTATGCGACAATGCATCCATGCCGGTCCAGGCCGTCAAGTTTGCTGGCAATGACAGCGTCAGTTCGGGGTCGGCGATGACCACTTTCGGCAGCATCGACAGATTGACGATGCCGGCCTTCACCGGCACTTCCGGATCAGTAATGATGCCACTGGCCTCCACCTCGGCACCGGTCCCGGCCGTTGTCGGAATGGCGATGATCGGAACCTTGCTGCGCTCTGCCTGAACTTCGAGGCTGCGCGGATAGGCGAAGCGCCAGAGATCGCCACCCAACCCCGCCAGCAGGGCCACTGATTTCCCGCAGTCAAGCCCGCTGCCGCCGCCAAGTGCAATGACGCCATCGGCATGATGATCGTGGAAAGCGGCGGTTCCTTCGACGACCTGCTGACGTGTCGGGTTCTGATCGGCATTTGCCCATACCAAAGGGGCTGCGCCCTTTGCGGCGATTGCCTGAATGCGCGCAGGAATGGCCGTCGCAGCAAGACCGCGATCGGTGACGATCAGCGGGCGCGATATGCCGAGCTGTCTCAGGACATCCGACAGTTCGGCGATGCGGCCGGCGCCGAAGCGCGTCTCGGTCGGGAAAAACCAGTCGCCTTGTAACTCGTTTGCAGTGCTGAATTGCCAGAATGACATGGAGCCTCACATTGACAGTAAAATTGCGCAGGTCTTAGCTCGTTATCAAAGACGATGGGAGACGACATGGCAAGCAAGGCTGCGGCAAGCAAGGCTCCGGAGGTCATCAACTACAGGGACCAGGTCGAGAACATCGAGATCGCCTGGATCCCCATGGCGGATGGCCGCAAGCTGGCGGCGCGGCTGCTGCTGCCGCGAGACAAGGCCGTCAAGGTCCCCTGCATCTTTGAATATATCCCATACCGCCGCCGCGACGGCACACGCGCCCGCGATGATGAAACCCACTACTGGTTCGCCGCGCATGGTTACGCCGCGGCGCGCGTTGATATCGCCGGTTCGGGTGACAGCGAAGGCCTGATCGAGGACGAGTATCACAAGCGCGAACAGGACGATGCGGTGGAAATCATCGCCTGGCTTGCGGCGCAAGACTGGTGCAGTGGCTCAGTCGGCATGATCGGCATCTCGTGGGGCGGTTTCAACGGCTTGCAAGTCGCTGCACGGCGCCCGCCGGCATTGAAAGCCGTCGTCTCGATTGCGTCGACTGTCGACCGCTATGCCGACGATGTGCATTACATGGGCGGCTGCCTGCTCAACGATACACTCGACTGGGGCGGATATTTCTTCACCTGCGGTTCGTTGCCGCCCGACCCCGAGATCGTCGGCTGGGACCGCTGGCAGGAGATGTGGAAGCACCGGCTGGACAATCTCGATTGCTATCCGATGCTGTGGATGGAACATCAGCGCCGCGATGCCTTTTGGAAACACGGTTCGGTTTGCGAGGACTATGGCAAAATCGACATCCCGGTGCTGAACGTCAGTGGTTGGGTTGACGGCTACACCGCAGCCGTCTTCCGCTGCGTCGAAAATCTTCCCGGCGCAAAAGGCATTGCCGGGCCGTGGGGCCACAAATTTCCGCATATCGGCATTCCGGGACCTGCCATCGGCTTCCTGCAAGAGTGCAAACGCTGGTGGGACCGCTGGCTCAAGGGCAAGAATACCGGAGTGGAGAATGATCCACCACTGCGCCTCTTCTTACAGGAGAGTGAGTCGCCCAAGCCGCATTTCGACGAACGCAAGGGCAAGTGGATCGGCCTGCCCTCCTGGCCATGGAAAAACATCAAGACCGAAAACATCTATCTCGGCAATGGGACACTCGAGACGAAGCGCGGCAAGGCGAAGCCGCTTTCAGTGAAATCCAGCCAGTCGACCGGCCTGACGTCCGGCGAATGGTGTGCCTATGGTCTCGGCAAGATCGCGCCAGAACTGCCGATCGACCAGCGCGAGGATGATGCGCAATCCCTGTGCTTTGACGGCGAGGTGTTGAAAAAGCCTATGTCGATTGTCGGCAGGACTTATGTCCGTCTGCGGATCGCCGCCGACAAGCGCCAGGCGCAAGCCGCCGTGCGGCTCAACGCCATCCATCCCGATGGCAAGGTCGAACGCCTGACCTACGGCCTGCTCAATCTCGCCCATCGCGACAGTCACGAGAAACCGGCAGCCTTGAAGCCCGGCGAGTTCTACGATGTAACAGTCGAACTGAACGAAATCGCCACAAATGTTCCGGCGGGCCATCGCCTAAGGCTGGCAATCTCGACAAGCTATTGGCCAATTGCCTGGCCTTCGCCCGAGCCAGCGACCCTCACTATCGACCCGTCGAAGTCAGTGATCGAATTGCCGCGGCTTGTCTCCGAAGTAGGCCTGGTCCCGGTGAAATTCGCGGCCGCCGAGAAAGCCTCGGCAGCGCCGATCACCGTCAAGGACGCCGGAGCCGAGACCCGCCACGTCATCCTCGACATCGACAAGCAACGTGTGAATTTCACCATCAGGCGCAACGACGGCACCTACGTGCTCGATGATATCGGAACCGAAATAAGTCTGACCAAGCTGAAAGATTTCGCGGTAAGCCGCGATGGCGTCGAGCAACCTCACTCACTGGTCGGCACCACCGTGCATTACCGGCGAGGGCCGTGGGATGCGCGAGCCGAAACGGAAGTGTCCATGACGTCCGACAAGACGCATTTCCACATGGAAGGGCATTGCCGCACCTTCATCGACGGCAAGCCTTTCGTGGCGCGCGATTTCAAGCGCTCTTTCAAGCGCGATTGCCTCTAGCATGCCGCAGTTTGACTCTCGTCACCAGCGGGTCCACTCTCAATTTATCCGTGCGTTCGAAACCGGCCTGAACAGCCACACTCACAAGATGCTCTCAGGGAGAAGCACATGTTGAATCGCCGTGATTTGCTGAAGAATTCCGCCTTCCTCGCCGCCATCGGCGCCTTGGGCATCAGGCCCGATCAAGTGCTGGCCGCGGATGGCGATCTGCTCAAGATCCGTATGGAAGCCGACATCCAGGTTCTCGATCCTGGTTACATGATCGGCGGTGCCGAGACTTCCGTTCAGTACGCTTGCCTGCCGCGCCTTGCGGTGCCGGTGCAGGACGCCGGTGGCGTCTGGAATTGGGCGCCATCGGACTATGTGGAAAAGATCACCCAGGACGATCCCACCAATATCTCCTTCACATTGAAGCCGGGATTCATGTGGAATGGCGATCTTGGCGAAGTCACCGCCGATGACGTGAAGTTCTCCTTCGAACGTATGTTGAAGACCGATTGGGCGGCGCGCTGGCCGACGCTCGATCGGGTGGATGTCAAGGACAAGTACAATGGCGTCATCGTGCTGAAGTCGCCCTTCGCGGCGACCTTCCTGATGGGCATCGCGTCCGAGTCGGGTTCAATCGTTCCCAAGGCCGCGGTCGAGAAACTGACCGACATGAAGTTCACCACAGAACTTCCCGGTCAATGCGGCCCCTATATGATGGTCGAGTGGACGCCAAAGCAGAAAGTCCTGCTCAAGGCCAATCCCGACTGGAAAGGCACGAAACCGGCATTCTCCGAGGTGCAGTTCATCAATATTGAAGACACCAGTGCAGCGGCACTCGCCTTCGAGGCGGGAGAAGTTGCGATTACCAACGTGCTGCCCGAAGCCGCCGCGCGCTATATGGCGAAAATGCCAGCAGGCTCGAAGCTGTCGACTCAGGCTGGGCCCTATTACACTTGGATTGGCATGAACACCGAGCATGAACTGCTGAAGGACATTCGCGTTCGCAAGGCCATTCAGCGGGCCATCGATGTCAAGTCGATCCTCGAGGCCGCTTATGGCGGCACCGCTCCGTTGGCCCACGGCATCATTCCGCTTGGCATTACTGGCAATCGGCCTGCGTCTAAATATTCCTATAATCCGGACGAAGCCAGAGCGCTGCTGGCCGAGGCCGGCGTCTCGGGCCTGACGCTCGAGTTCAAGACTCTAAACGAGGCCTATCGCGTGACGGCGGCGCAGATCGTTCAGGCCAATCTCGCCGATGTCGGGATCACGCTCAACATTATTCCCGTCGATGCCGGTCCGTTCTGGAACCTCGGCCTGCAATCGAAGGGCGAAGAGTGGAAGTCACTACAAATGTGGTGGATGCGTTTCCGCACATCGCCCGATCCGTCCGACACCATGCAATGGTTCATCAAGAGTCAGGTGGGTGTATGGAACTGGGAACGCTGGTCGGACCCCGAATACGAAGATATCTGGACCAAGGGCCTCGCCGAGACCGACACGGCCAAGCGCAACGAGCTCTACATCCGTGCCCAGGAAATCATGGAAGACACCGGCGCCTATGTGTGGGTCACCCACGACCCGCTGAACTACATGCATAGCGACAAGATCGTTCCGGGCTTCGATTCAGGCGGCGAGGTTCTCGCCGAACTGGTGCGCAAAGCCTGACGCCATCACGGGCCGGAGCGATCCGGCCCGATCCATTTCGGGGACCTCGCACAGGCAATGTTGTTTTACGCGATTCAGCGCATCGGCCTTTCGATCCTGATCCTCATCACCTCGATGGTGATGCTGTTCTCGGCTCTGAAATTCATACCCGGCGATCCGGCCACCATCATGCTGGGGTCGCGCGCCAATCCTGAAATGCGCGCCCGCATCACCGAGGAACTCGGTCTCAACGATCCGATCGTCGTTCAGCTCGGCACCTTCTTCGGCCGCTTGCTGCAAGGCAATCTCGGCACTGACTTATGGAGCAAGCGACCCGTCGCCATGATGGTGATGGAGAACCTGCCCTATACGCTACTGCTCATCGGTATCGGCCTCGGCTGGGCAGCACTGCTGGGCATTCCGCTCGGCTGCATGTCGGCGGTGAAACGCAACTCCTTCATCGACAAGTTCACCGGTGTCATCTCGGTTGGGACGATCTCGATTCCAAGCTTCGTCGTGGCGATTTATCTCATCCTGATTTTCGCCATCGCACTGGGTTGGTTGCCGGTCATTGGGGCTGGCGAAAAGGGAGATTGGCACGATCAGGCCATGCATCTTGTCATGCCGTCCTTTGCTCTCGGCCTCGGCTGGGTTGGCTATCTCGCCCGCATCGTCCGCGCCTCGATGCTGGAGGTGATGGGTGAAAACCATATCCGCACGGCGCGCGCCTTCGGCCTGCCTGAACTGCGGATCATCAAGGATTATGCCTTGCGCATCGCCATTCTGCCGACCATCACGCTGCTGGCGGTGGCGGTCGGCAGTTTGCTGTCGAGTGCCGTCTTCGTCGAGGCGATCTTTGCGCGGCCTGGCATTGGCAAGTTGATTGTCGATGCCGCCAGCATGCGCAACTTCCCCGTGGTACAAGGTGGCGTACTGACAACAGTTGCACTCTTCGCGCTCATCATGCCGATTGCCGATCTCCTTGTGGCCTGGTTGGATCCCCGTGTCCGCGCCAACCTCTGACATAGAAATCGCGGCAGCGCCGGGATTGGCCAGGCGGGTGGCGCGCCGCCTGCGGGAAGAACCCATGGGAACGGTGGGTTTCGTGTTGGTGCTGATCGTCGTGTTCTGCGGTATTTTCGGCCCTTGGATTACACCATTCGATCCACTGAAGATCAATGTGCCGGACAGGTTCCAGGCCCCTTCATTCACCCACCTCATGGGCACCGACAACCTCGGGCGCGATATCTTCTCGCGCATCATCGCCGGAAGCCGCATCGCGCTCACCATCGGCATTTCGACGATTGCCATCGCACTGGTCCTCGGCATGACGCTGGGTCTTGCCGCCGGCTATGGCCCACGCTGGCTCGACAATCTGCTGCTACTGATCTTCGATTCGATCTACTCCTTCCCGACGGTGATCCTGGGACTGACGGTCGTCACACTACTGGGCGCCAGTGTCACAACCTTGATGCTCGTCGTCATCGTCATACAGACTCCCGCTTATGCGAGGTTGACGCGAACCGCCACGCTCACCATCAAGAACTCCGAGTATATCCAGGCCATCGAGTCACTGGGCGCATCCAAGCTCCGCATTATCTTCGTCCATCTGTTGCCCAATGTGATGGGACCACTGCTCATCGTCGCCAGCATGGATATTCCGTCAGTCGTAACGCTTGAAGCCGGCCTCACGTATCTGGGTATGGGCATTCCGCCACCGGCACCCAGTTGGGGGCGCACCTTGCAGGAAGGTTACACGCTGATCCAGGTGGCGCCGTGGATCGTGATCTCCGGCGGCATTCCGCTGATTATCACGACGCTCGGTTTCACGTTCCTTGGCGAAGCCTTGCGCGACTTGATCGACCCCAAGCTCCGGCGCATGCGGTGACGGACCTGGTTCTCGATATCCGTAATCTCTCGCTCAACTTCGCCTCACGCGGGGCGCCGGTTCAGGCCTTGCGCAATGTTTCTTTCACGGTGCCACACGGAGAAATCGTCGGCATTGTCGGCGAAAGCGGTTCCGGAAAATCCACCTTGTCGCTCGCGGTGATGCAGCTACTGGCCGACAATGCGCGCATCATCGAAGGCCAGATGTTGTTCGGCGGGCAAGACCTTCTGAAACTCTCCGAAGCCGCCATGCGCGATTTGCGCGGCAGCCGCATCGCCATGGTGTTTCAGGACCCGATGACCTCGCTCAATCCGGTGCGCAGCATCGGCCAGCAGATGCTCGACATCCAGCATCGCGACCGCTCTGCAATCGAGGTCAAGCGCCGCAAGGCCAGTGACGCGTTGACCCGCGTCGGCATTCCAGATGCCGTCCAGCAGCTTGACTGCTATCCCTTCCAGTTCTCGGGCGGCATGCGCCAGCGGATCGCCATCGCCATGGGTCTTATGCAAAGGCCGGAACTGCTGATTGCCGATGAAGTGACAACCGCCCTCGACGTGACACTTGAGGCACAGATCCTGCATTTGCTGCGCGAGATCAGGGATGAGATCGGCTGTTCCATCATGTTCATTTCACACAATCTCGGAGCCGTGGCCGAGATCTGTGACCGGGTTGTCGTGCTTTATGCCGGTGAAGTGGTCGAGCAAGGTCCCATCGGCGACATTTTCGAGAGGCCACAGCATCCCTATACGCGCGCCCTCATCGCTTGCGATCCAGCGCGCATCCGCGACGCCACGCGTGAGTTGCCGGTGATCGCCGGCGACGTGCCAAATCTCCGCACTCCACCGCCTGGCTGCATCTTCGCGCTGCGTTGCGCTCAAGTATTTGACCGCTGCTTGACAGCACGGCCAACCGACATGATGTGCGGTCCTGATCATGCCGCGCGCTGCCATCTTCTCGCACAGGCCTCACGATGAGCCTGCTCAGCGTCAAATCCCTTCACGTGCGCTACACGATTGCCAGCCAGTTCAAGGCGGCAATTGCAGGTCTCTCGAACCGCTACGTCGATGCGGTGATCGATGTCTCGTTCGATATTCCGGCGGGCAAGACGCTGGCAATTGTTGGCGAGAGCGGCTCCGGTAAATCAACGCTGGCGCGGGCCATCGTGGGCCTCACGCCATTCGCATCAGGTTCCGTCACCTTCGATGGCCACAACCCGTTCGCGAACGGCATTCACCCTGTGAAGGCCTATCATCGCGATGTCGCCATGATGTTCCAGGACCCGGTGTCGAGCCTGTCGCCACGGCGGACGGTCAAGTCACTTATCACCGAACCATTCGTCATTCATGGGTTAAAGGACAAGGACCTCGATGCGGAAGCGAGGCGGCTGCTGGGCTTGATCGGCTTGCCGCCAGATTTCGCCTCACGCTATCCGCATCAATTGTCGGGTGGACAGGCAAGGCGGGTCGGCGTGGCACGCGCCATTGCCCTCAACCCGAAACTCATCATTGCGGACGAACCGACGGCGGGTCTCGATGTTTCGGTGCAAGGCGAGGTACTCAATCTCCTCGGCAAGCTGCAAGCCGAGCTTGGCCTTACTTACATGATCATTACTCATAATCTGGCCGTTGTCCGCCATGTGAGCGACCGCACGGCCATCATGTACATGGGCCGCATTGTCGAGGAAGGCCCGACCGCCGGAATCTTCGCCAAGCCATCTCATCCCTACACAGCAGCACTGATCGCCGCGCAGCCAAACCCCGATCCGGCGCGACGGCGCAATGGCCCGGTTCTGACGGGCGAGGTCACCAGTCTGCGCCATCGCCCGGCAGGTTGCGAGTTCCATCCGCGCTGCGTCCACGCGTCCGATCTCTGCAGAGCTGAAGTACCTTCAGTCAGCCTGACTGAGGACAATCACACGGTGCGATGCCATCATCCACTAGTCGCAACGGGGTCCTGATGTCCGTGATGGATGATGACTCCGCGGTGATCCGCACTGACTTTCCATACGAGGTTGAGACGATCGATCCGCTGTGGATCGAACTCAAGGACGGGACGCACATCGCGACGACCCTGTGGCGACCGAAACTCGCAACGCCAGTCCCCGTCGTTGTCGAGATGATCCCTTACCGGCGGCGCGACGGCACGGTGTTCCGCGATCTCGAACTTCACCCTTATGTCGCGGGCCATGGCATCGCCTGCTGCCGCGTCGATCTGCGCGGTAGCGGCGACTCGGATGGCGTTTTGGCGGATGAGTATCTTCCACGCGAACAAGAGGACGCCTGCGAGATCATCGCCTGGCTGGCGGCGCAAGCCTGGTGCAATGGCAACATCGGCATGACCGGCATCAGCTGGGGCGGATTTAATTCTCTCCAAGTCGCCACCAGGCGGCCACCGGCCTTGAAAGCCATCATCACGCTGTGTTCGACCGATGACCGCTATGCCGATGACGTTCACTACATGGGTGGCGCCCTTCTCACCGAAAATGAAATGTGGTCCAACTTCATGCTGGCCCTCAACAGCATGCCACCTGATCCACAGATCGTCGGCAAGCGTTGGCGCGACATGTGGAAGGGCAGACTAGCCGCGAATCGTTCATGGTCGGGAACTTGGCTGACCCATCAGCGCCGCGATGCCTATTGGCGCCAGGGCTCAGTCTGCGAAGATTTCGCAGCGATCAATTGCGCGGTGCTGGCTGTCTGCGGTTGGGAGGATTCCTATTCGAACTCCGTGCCACGGCTGTTGGAACATCTCATATCTCCGAAGCTTGCCATCATGGGACCCTGGACCCACACCTATCCGTGCCGTGGCGATCCGGGCCCGCGCATCGGTTATCTGCAAGAGGCGTTGCGCTGGTGGAAGCACTGGCTCTCGGGCGAGGACACCGGCATCATGCTGGAACCGCTTTATCGCGTGTGGATGACGGCGGAACAGCGGCCTCGCCCGTGGTACAAGACGCATGCCGGCAATTGGGCGGCTGAAACCACATGGCCCAGCCCCCGCATCGACTGGCAGACGCGTTATCTCAATGCCACAGGCCTTGGCCACGCAGCGCAAGCCGGGCCTGACCTCACGCACTCAAGCCCTTGCACGGCAGGCACCGACTACGGACGTTGGGGCGGCTTCGGTGGCATCTCTCCCGATCTGGCCATCGACCAACGCCGCGAGGACGGACAATCGCTGTACTTCGACACTGAAATTCTGGTCGAAGACCTGGCATTGCTGGGCGCGGTCGAAGCTGAACTTGAAATCTCCGTCGACAAGCCACTGGTCAATCTCGCGGTGAGGCTTTGCGATGTCTATCCCGATGGCACGTCGGCGGTGATGACCTATGGCGTGCTCAATTTGGCGCATCGCAACTCGCATGCGGCGCCAGAGCCCTGCCCGGTCGGCGTGCCGTTCAAGGTGACGATCAAGCTCAATGATTTCGGCAGGATTGTTCCCAGGGGACACAAGCTCAGGCTGGCGATCCAGAACCAGTTCTGGTTTGTGCTCTGGCCACAGCCGGAACGCTCGCTGATCACGCTCAAGAGCGGCGCATCGCTGCTGCGCCTGCCGGTCCGTCCGCCATCGCCGCTTGATGCGCTCGTCACATTCGCTCCGCCGGAAATATCGGCACCGGTGTCAGTCGAAACATTGCGTGACGAGGTCAGCACCAAGACGGTTGAGGACGATCTCGGTACGGGCGTCCGCACCATCCGCCTCGCTATCGATTATGGGTCATGGCGCCTGCATGACCGCAACATCAGCGGCGCATCGAAGGGCTCCGAGGTCTTCACCATTCACCCCGATGATCCCTTAAGTGCAAAGTTGGTGACTCAATACGACTGGTCGATGACAAGCGGCCCCGCCGATGTCTCGGGCTCGGCGCGAACCGAGCTGACGGCCGACACGACGCATTTCCGGCTGTCGTGGCAGGTCGATGTCTATGAAGGTGGGCAAAGCGTACACCATGCCAATAACACGCTGTTGATCCCGCGCGACTTCTGTTGAGAGGGTGGGTCCCAGGCCGATTAACTGCGCGGCCAGTTCACTCGGCGGCAATGACAACGGGTCTGGCGTCAGCGATGATCCGCATGATCTGAGGTCTGCAAGACCCGCAGTTGGTTCCGGCACCGGTGGTCTGGCAAAGCGTTTCGAGCGACATGCCAATACTTGCCGCTTGCCAGATGTTCGTGCGGCTGACACCCATGCAGACACAAATCACCGGGCCTCCATCCTCACCGGCGGTAGCAGGCCGTCCAGCGAGAATCTGATTTCGATTGATCGTAATGTCGCCCAATTGCGCGGCAATCCATTCCCGCGACACTTCAACCGGGCGGCGCGCCGCAAAGTAAGCCGCGGCCAGAACACCGTCACGAAAGATCGCGGCACGAAAACTTCCTGATCCGCCATCATCGAGAATGCTGACATCGCAATCACAAGGGTCAACGCCGAGCAGCGTTGCAATTATCGATGGCCAGTTCTGTTGTGGTTCCACACCGGCGCATTCGAATGCGGTGCCTTGGGTCAGTGGGCGCCGTGCCCAATAGGCGGACACCAGCCGTTGTTCGGCCATGGTCACCCCGAAACCATACCATGCCGCTTTGAACGGCGTGATTGCGACAGGTGACAGCTTGAAATCCGGTTGGCCACTGACGGCATCGACAACTCGCGCCGTTGATGCGTTTGCAAGTGCCCGCGCTGAGAATGCGCGATTCCAGTGCATGGGCTGAAAACACTCGCCGCGCGCCACGCGCTCCGTGACGAGGACCCTGAGGATGCTGTGGCCATTGCGGCCCTGAACTGTTGCCAGTCCGGCCGTCTCCAAGCCAAGATCTCGGGCATCCAACGGATTGATTTCGATGAAGGGTTCAGCGAGGTGGCTGAAGAGGCGCGGCACAAGACCGCTGCGTGTCATGGTGTGCCACTGGTCACGCACGCGGCCGGTGTTGAGGGTGAAGCCAGCGGAATGCGGTGAACGATCCGCCACCGGCACGAAACGCGCCCGCCCGCCAGGGTTATGAAATCTGCCGTCGGCAAATGGCCGGTCGCCGCCCCACTGCACAGGCGTCATCGCATCGTAATCTTGATCGTTCAGTGACGACAGTCCGCTGAGATCAAACCGGCGCGTGCCATCATTGCCCGCTGCGGTGAGCGCTGCGTGTTTGCGAAAGATCGCAGCGGGTGATTGGTAATCGAAACCGGCAAAGCCCATGGCCCGCGCCACATCGCAGATGATGCGCCAGTCAGGACGCGCCTCACCTGGAGCGGTCTTGAACGCCCGTTGCCGCGAGATACGCCGTTCGGAATTGGTGACCGTACCATCCTTCTCGCTCCACCCGGCAGCTGGTAGAAGAACATGCGCATGGCGTGCGGTTTCGGTGTTGGCGGTCACGTCGGAGACTGCCACGAAATTGCACGACGCCAGAGCACCAGCGATGAAACCACTGTCCGGCATGCTCACCGCCGGGTTCGTGGCCATGATGCACAGGGCCTTGATGCGTCGATCGGCAATTGCATCGAAGAGTCCGACGGCCTTGAGACCGGGAGTAACGGCAATGGTGGGGGACTGCCAATGGTCCTGCACCAGCTTGCGGTGCGTTTCATCCTCGAGGTCCATGTGGGCAGCCAACATATTGGCGAGGCCACCAACCTCACGGCCGCCCATGGCATTGGGCTGGCCAGTGATCGAGAATGGCCCGGTACCTGCCTTGCCGATGCGGCCGGTGAGCAGATGACAGTTGATGATGGCATTGACCTTGTCAGTGCCGACTGCAGATTGGTTCACGCCCATCGAAAAGGCGGTGACGGTCTTTGGTGTTTTGGCGAAGAGATCGTAGAAGCTGCGGATACGAGACTCATCCAGGCCAGTCCGCGCAGCCACCTCCGGCAGCGTGCAACTGTTGGCAGCCAGCATCGCCTCGCCCATACCGTGCGTGTGCTTGAAGACAAATCGCGAGTCGAATGCGCCGCGCCGATAGAGATCGGCGAACAGGCCATTGAACAAGGCGACGTCGCTGCCAGGCTTGATCGCCAGGTGAAGATCCGCCTCATCCGCCGTCACCGTGCGGCGGGGATCGATGACGACGAGCCTGGTTTCGCGCGTCTGCCTGGCGGCAAGAAGACGCAGGAACAACACCGGGTGACACCAGGCAAGATTGGACCCCACCAGCACGACGAGATCGGCTTCTTCGAGATCGGTGTAACTGCAGGGCACGATGTCGGCGCCGAAGGCGCGCTTGTGCCCGGCGACGGCCGAGGCCATGCACAGTCGCGAGTTGGTATCGATGTTGGCCGAGCCGATGAACCCCTTCATCAGCTTGTTGGCAACGTAATAATCCTCGGTGAGCAGCTGGCCCGAGACGTAGAAAGCGACACTGTCCGGACCATGGTCGCGGATCGCCTCGGAAAATTTCTCCGCCACGAGTCCGATGGCTTGCGGCCATGAGGCGCGGGCACCGTTGATCTGCGGATAGAGCAGCCGTTGTTCGAGCCCAAGCGTTTCGCCAAGTGCCGAGCCCTTAGAACTTCGAGCCCAAGCGTTTCGCCAAGTGCCGAGCCCTTAGAACACAGGCGACCGAAATTGGCGGGGTGATCGGGATCGCCCTTGATCAACACACTGCCATCAGCTTGCGGTGTTGCAAGAACCCCGCAGCCGACACCGCAATAGGCACATGTGGTTTTGGTCGGCACGCCACTCGTCATGCGGCGCGGCGGCGATTGAAGACAGCGGCGGAAAGTTGGATGCGGCCTTCTTGCAGCCGCACCGTCACTTTCCGCGCACAGCCCTTGTCCGGTCCCTGTACGTCGCCTGTCTCAAGTCCTATCACCCAGTTGTGCAGCGGACAGGTGACCGAATGGCCGTGCACAATCCCTTGTGACAGGGGTCCTCCCTTATGCGGGCAATTGTCCCACAGCTCGAAGATCACGCCGTCGGCAGCCTTGAAAACGGCAATGTTGCCCGTCTCCGTTGTCACGATGCGCGACCCGCGCACCGGCACATCGTCAGCCGTCCCGATATCGACCCAGTTCTCCTCCCTCATGTTCATTCCGCCGCCTCCAGCATGCGCATGGCATTCATCGCTTCGAATTCATGGGCATCGCGGCCAGCCACACGCTCCGCCCAAGGATCAATCTGGACGTAGCTCTGCGAAAAGACGAAACGTTCAAACAAGGCACGGCGCTTGGTAACTTCGGCAATGGTGGCGCGGATCGAGTCCAGCCCCACGCGTTTCGCCCATTTGTACATGCGCTCGAGATAATGCCCCTGCTCGCGATAGAGCTGGGTCAGCGCTGCGATGGTTTCAAGCGCCTCATCCTCGGTATTCACATGGCACAGCAGCTCGGTGCCCTTGATGTCGAGGCCGGCGGCGCCCACGAAGTGAATGTCGAAACCGGAATCGACACAAATGACGCCGACATCCTTGCAGGTTGCTTCCGAACAATTGCGCGGGCAGCCCGACACCGCCATCTTGACCTTTGCGGGTGTCCACGAGCCCCACATGAATTTCTCGATGCGGATGCCGAGGCCGGTTGAGTCCTGCGTTCCAAACCGGCACCAATCGCTGCCGACACAGGTTTTGACCGTGCGCAAGCCCTTGGCATAGGCGGCGCCCGAGACCATCCCCGCCGCGTTGAGATCGGCCCACACGGCAGGAAGATCCTGCTTCCTGACACCCAGGAGATCGATACGCTGGCCGCCTGTCACCTTGACCGTCGGGATCGCAAACTTGTCGGCAACATTGGCGATGGCGCGGAGTTCATTGGGCGTGGTGACACCGCCCCACATGCGCGGCACAACGTAATACGTACCATCCTTCTGGATATTGGCATGCACGCGCTCGTTGATGAAGCGCGACTGGTTGTCGTCGTCATACTCGCCGGGCCATGTAGCGAGCAGATAATAGTTGAGCGCCGGGCGGCATTTGGCGCAACCGCATGAGGTTTTCCACGCCAACGCTTGCATCAGCGCCGGAATGGACTTCAATTCTTGCGCGACGATCAGGCGGCGAACATCGCCGTGGCCCAGGTCCGTGCAGCCGCACATCGGCTGGATGGCGTTTGGTTTGTAGGCATCGCCCAGTGACACCACGAGCAGTTTCTCGACCAACCCGGTGCATGAACCACAGGATGCCGAAGCCTTGGTGTGAGTTCTCACCTCGTCGATGGTGGTGAGGGATTTCTCTACGATGGCACTTTCGATCTTGCCCTTGCAGACGCCGTTGCAGCCGCAGATTTCTGCGTCAGGCGGTAAGGCTGCAACGGCCGCCGTAGGGTCCAGAGGGGCGCTCCCGGCGAAACTCTGCCCGAAGATCAACCTCTCGCGCATCTCGGAAATGTCCTGACGCTTCTTCAGCAAATCGAAGAACCACGGACCATCGGCAGTCTCGCCATACATGACGACACCGATCAGCCGATCGTCGCGGATGACGAGGCGCTTGTAGACGCCATGCGCGGCATCGCGGAGCACGATCTCCTCGCGGTCCGAACCATCGGCGAAATCACCCGCCGAAAACAAATCGATGCCGGTGACCTTGAGTTTGGTGGAGGTGACCGAGCCCAAGTAGGCAGCGGACGCATCGCCAGACAGCCTCTTCGCCACGCTGCGGGCCATATCATAGAGCGGCGCCACTAGCCCGTAACAAGTCGCGCGATGCTCGGCGCATTCGCCGAGTGCAAAAATGTCCGGGTCGCTGGTGAGCAGTTGATCATTGACCAGAATGCCGCGATTGACCTCGATGCCGCATTCCTGGGCAAGCGCCGATGCCGGCCTGATACCCACCGCCATGACAACAATGCTGGCCGCTATGACTGTGCCGTCATCGAGTTTAACGCCCTCAACCTTATCTTCGCCCACGATGGCGTGAGTATTGGCCTTGACGATGACCTTGATGCCGCGCGCCTCGATGG
>JANLTS010000403.1:0-11172 GCA_031363045.1 Hyphomicrobiales bacterium | reverse complement strand
TATTCCCGGCATCGGCCGCCTGAACATCCACCCCCGCCTCGGTCAGCAAACCGTGCAACTTCTCATTGATGCCGGCGACCGGTGCCAGCAGGTCCTCTTCGCTGCGGATGTCGCCGTCCTGATCCCTCAAGCCGGACTCGGCCAGTGATTGACCGAGCCGCTTCTCCATCCAATTCACATCGCGCTGAATCTTCCGCAAAAACGGCGCGATAATGCTGGGTGCCAGCTGGAAGCGGGCCGAATCAAGGTTTCTGAGCCGGTCGAGGAAGCGCCTGGAGTTCGCGCCGCGCAATGGCCTGAGCCCTTCGGCTTCTGCATGCACGGCGTATTGGAAGTTCAACATCGCGATCAGGCGGGTGATTTTGACATTCATGCGGGTGACCGTGACACTGCTGAGCGGAATTCCCATGCGCTGGCAGAAATCCGCCACCACATCGCCATCCGGAAAACTTGCAGGATCATACTTGAACAAACGAACGTTTTCGGCGCCGAAGACGTCGTCGAATTTTTCGAACTTGTCGCGATAGTTCGGGAAGCAGGTCTGGATTCTGAGTTTCCGCATCTTTCCGGACTTGAGCTTGTTTGACATAACGCCCGAGATATAGGCGATGGGTGGGCGCACATACGCCACCACCTCAATGTCATCATAACCATGACCCGCCAGATAGGACTTGAGCGACACCAGCTCTTCCTCGGACATGTGCGTGATGCCCTCGCCCGACATCACCAGTGTCCTGCCGTTGGCCACCGCAACCGACCGGTCAAGATCGGGCCGAGCGAGGCCGGCCCTTTCGGTGGCGCTCATTTTGCCGCCCCTGGCATGTTTCCTGGCGGTTTTCGCGCTGTCCTCGACATGAAAGATCGAAGCGATGGTCACGCTGTGGTTCGGCATGGTCTGGATGCGGGCATAATAGAATTTGCCGTCGTCGAGGTCTTTAAGACTATGCTGGATCGACGCTGTTCCGGTTTTATGCATCCCGACATGCAAAACACACTTGGCCATTTGGTACTCCTTGTAATCGGCAATATCGGGCAGGCGTGGCCTTCCCTCTCATTGGGCGGAAATTTGGCTGAGGCTTAGTCGATATTGATCGAATAGTCTTCGTATTTGAGTGTCAAGTTGGGTGAATAATGCGGGTCGGCCGCCAGGGTGGCGCCCCACTTTTCCTTCATGAAGATCACCTCCGACCGGAACCGCTCGCGCTTGCCGGGATCGTCATCGCTGCCGCGCGACACCGACTCATGGTGGTAGAGTTCGGCGAACGGTGTCCACGTCGTCCGGTAGCCTGCCGCCGCGACCTTCAGACAGAAATCGACGTCGTTGAAGGCGACCTTGAGATTTACCTCGTCCAACCCACCCACTTCCGTGAAAATCGCCTTGCGCACCAGCAGACAGGCGGCGGTCACCGCCGTAACGTTTTGCGTCACCATCAGCCGCCCGAAATAACCCCGCGCATTGCGTTGGAATGTCTTGTGCGAATGACCGGCAACGCCACCCAGGCCGATAATAACGCCGGCATGTTGAATCGTGTCATTGGGATAATACAGTTTCGCTCCGACACAGCCAACACCTGGTCGCAAAGCCAGGCTGGTCATCTCGGTCAGCCAGTCCGGCGTAATCACCTCGATGTCGTTGTTGATCAGGCCAACCACCTCGCCTTTGGCCTGGGTCACGGCGAAATTATTGATGGCGGAATAATTGAACGCATGCGGATAGTCGATGATTCGGACCGACCCGGCGTCCCGCAACTGCCTGAAATAATCCAGCGTGAACGGATCGTCGCTGCCATTGTCGACAATCAGAATTTCATAATTGCTGTATGTCGTCTTGGTTAAGATCGACTCGATACATTTTTTCAGAATGTCATAACCATTGCGTGTTGGTATGATCAGACTCACCAGTGGCGGTGGCTCCGGCAGATCATACTTGATCCGGTACCAGCTGGTTGTCGGAATCTGTTCGACATGGCCCGTTGCCGGAGAATTGGCAAGAAACGAGTTGAGTGCTTTGATGGCATTGTCGACCGCATAGACTTTCGACCCCTCGTCCTGGGCCATGGACTGGGCGGTGAGACGCCAATGATAGAGGATCTTTGGAATGTGGACGATCCGCCGCTCATCGATCAACGCGAGGATTCTGAGGTTCAGGTCATAGTCCTGGCTGCCGTAATACTCCTTGCGCCATCCACCCGCGGCGCGGATGTTGGCGGCGCGGTGCACGGTCAGGTGATTGAGATAATTCTGGCTGAGGAACAGGTCGCGGTTCCATTCCGGCTTGAAGAAAGGGTCGAAGCGGCGGCCACCGTCCTCGTCGATCTTGTCCTCGTCCGAATAGAGAAGCTCGGCGTCCGGCTGCTGATTGATGGCAAAGGCCACCTCGGCCAGTGCCTGTGGCCGCAAAAGATCGTCATGATCGAGCAAGGCAATGTAGTCGCCGCTGGCCAGTCCGAAGGCCGAATTCGTCGCTTCGGCGATGTGCCCGTTGTCGCTGCGGAACACGACTTTGATGCGCGGATCGCGCTGCATCCAGGCTTGGAGCGCCGGCTTGATCCAGGCGCTCGTCGATGCGTCATCGGCAATGCATAGTTCCCAATGCGGATAGATTTGCGCCACAACGCTGGCGACCGCTTCGTCGAGCAATTTCTGTGGCGTATTGTAAACCGGCATGACGACCGAGATTAGCGGCGTTGATGACAGTCTGCCAACCTGGCCGGCCACAACGTCGCGGTCCTCATCGGCGTAGTCATACATCTCGATCCATCTGGCATACTGCGGCAGATTGCGCTTGCCCATGACCGCCGGATCGGCAATTTCAAACCCGACACCGGATTTCAGCATCGACCGCGCCAGCTTTAACATCCACTTGGGACGCGGTTTTTGGTCACGGGCATGGGCGCCATTGCGTATCGCCCGGTTGAAAAAGGTCCGGGCCGGAACGCGGCTGACAGTCAACAGCTGAAGCCGGAATGTGCAGGCTGCGGCCGCCGGATCGAGGCGCAAGGCAGCGCTCGGTTCAGTGAGATAGACAAGAACCCGGTAACGCCCGTTGCCAACGCGCCGCATTTCACCGGACGCGGCCTGGGTGAAGCCCTTTTTCGTCATGAAGAACAGGCGTGGGGTAAGCCGTCCCTCAATCGCCTTGATGTCGAGATCAACGGCCAGCGCGCCGAAGTTGGCGGCCGGATCGAGATTGAAGACGATGAACGGGTCGATCCCTTCGGCGGTCCAGACACCGCCATCCAGGCTGACATCCTGCTGGATCGCTACCCGGCCGTTTTCCAGCAAGTTGGATTGACCATGCGAACCGCCAGCACGCCACAAACCGAAGAGCTTTTTCATCTACCGACCATATTGTAGAGACCCGGAAAGTGGCACGTGGAACCTTGGTGATCGTGGCGCGCCCATTGTGTCGTGCCCATCCGCCGCTGGCGGCATGAGCCTGACAGGCGGCATTGCGGTAGTTTTGGTGAACTATTGCGCCGCGACGTCCGATTCAACGGTCCCGCGCAGCGCTTTCAGCTCTTCCCTCAGTTTACCGCGTTCCGCTGCCAGTTCGTCAAGCCGGGTGCGGATTTCCTTGATCCGGCCCATCGCCGCCGGATCGCGTACCATTTTGGGTCCGCCCTCAGCCGATGCTTTACGAAGACCGCGTGCTTCACGTCTTGCCCGGCGTTCCTGCCGCAATTCGTCCATATGATGATCCTCGCTGCTTGGAGCCGTCCCTCAAGCTTTGTATTGCAGCGCACACCCCGCGTCTGTCAAGCCATTCACCGGTGAGTTGCGCGGCACAGTTGCAACACAATCGCGGGCTTTCTTTCGCCACGGCATCAGCTATTGTCCGCCGAAATCCCCATTGCCCATCACATGATACGGAGCCGCCAGCATGACAACCCCACTACGCAATCTCGTGGCGCTTACGGCGGCCGTGGGATTCCTGGGCCTTGCAGGTTTTGGCAACCCGGCAATTGCCGCGGAGAATTCGTGCGCCGTTGCGCAATATGCGGGTCTGGCGGCGCCCGCCAAACAGCCGCGTGGTCCGGAAAAGCAATTCCGCATCTTCTGGCAGATCTCGACTCTGATCGAAGGTCTTGCTGACGCGGCAGGCAATGACCAGACGATGGCCACAATCAAGACAGCCACCGAACTGACCGATGGTTACTTCATCACCGTACTTCTGGCCGGTCCCTTGACCTACTGGCCAGACCGAACCAACGACTGCAGTTTGAACTTCAGGCGGATAGCCGAAGGCGAATCGATCGAATTTAACGGCCAGAACTACGATTTCGAAGAAGGCGGCAGCGCTGGCAAGGACGAGTGCAACAGGAAACAACAGGAATATCTCGAAGCAAAAGAGGGTGGAAAATCCGAAAAGCAGGTGCAAATCGCCGCCCTGAAACGGGTGTTTGCCAATCTCGATCTGGCGGGCGAGCAAAAGCGCGGCAAGCCGGTTTGGGGGGCAACCCTGATCCGCAACACTGAATTCACCTATGACAAAGCCGCTGACAAGGTGGAAATGACTGCCGTGCCGGAGACCTATTGCCTGCTATTCGAGAGCGGCCTGCCACCAAATGGCATGATGATCTACCAGGAGCCACGCGCCCAGGTGAAAAATGAAAAATTCTTGCGGATTCCCCGCCTCACCAAGAACGGTAAACTGGTCTACGGCAAGCCAATCGTCGATATTATTCCGGAGAACACTCACGCCTTCGACTTGATCGCCAAGGCCTTTGCCGGCGCCACGGTTCCGTCCGGCGAGTTGCGCGGCAACATCCGCAGGTGGAAGGAGCCGCGATCGTCCCGCGCCGCTGCCGAGCTCGCCAAGATTGAGCAGTTTGGAGGCTTTAACTTTGAAGGCGGCGCACGCATGCTCACCGACCCCAAAAAGACCGTTGAAAACCTCGTCGAGGGCATGAGCTGGATATTGGCCAATACTGACCGCGATATTTCACTTCTCATGCCCGGTTACTGGGATAGCGACCAGGTCGGCAGCGAAGACGAAATCGACACCCTGCCAGGGCGGATGCGTGATCTGCTGTTGAAGATCAACACCCAGCTCAGCGCCAAGCTGAAGCAGCAAAACCCGATCTGTTCTAACCGCATTGTCTTGATCGTCGGCAGCTACGGCAATCCGGTCCACGTGGCACCACTGCCGATGTACCGCGAAAGCGGCAAGCTGGCCGGCACCGTCACAGGCCAGATCAAGTTCCTGTCGGAAGTCCGCAAGGAAATCTGCGGCGCCTGAGTGCGTGAAAGCGAAGTGAACGTCAGGCCAGCGCCTGAAGTTCGTTGAGGATCGCCGCGCCCATCTCGGTGGTCGACGCATTGGCAGGTTCGCCACCGGCGATGTCCCTGGTGCGGATACCCTTGGCCAGCACCGCCGAGATTGCTTGATCGAGCTTGTCGGCCCATTCGCCCATATCAAGCGAATAGCGCAACGCCATGCCGAACGAGGCAATCATCGCAATCGGATTGGCGGCCCCGGTTCCGGCAATGTCGGGCGCTGAGCCATGCACCGGCTCATAAAGCGATTTCCGCCGTTTGGTCTTGTCGTCGGGTGCGCCGAGCGAGGCCGAAGGCAACATGCCGAGCGAGCCCGTCAGCATCGCCGCCACGTCCGACAGCACATCGCCGAACAAATTGTCGGTGACGATCACGTCATACTGTTTTGGCCAGCGCACCAGCTGCATGGCGCAATTATCCGCCAGCACATGCTCAAGCTGAATGTCGGGATATTCAGCCGCATGCACCCGCGTCACCACTTCGTTCCACAACACGCCGGTTTTCATCACATTGCGTTTCTCGGCCGATGACACTTTCTTCTTGCGGGTGCGGGCAAGCTCGAAAGCAACGCGGCTGATGCGCTCGATTTCATAGGTGTCATAGACCTGCGTATCGATGCCGCGCTTTTGTCCATTGCCGAGATCGGTGATGGTCTTGGGTTCGCCGAAATACACCCCACCCGTCAGTTCACGGACGATCAGGATATCGAGGCCCTCGACCACCTCGCGTTTGAGCGATGAGGCATCGGCCAATGCCGGATAGCAGATGGCGGGCCGCAAATTGGCGAACAGGCCAAGGTCCTTCCTCAGCCGCAACAGGCCAGCCTCTGGGCGGGCATCGTAGGGAACCTTGTCCCACTTCGGTCCTCCCACCGCGCCAAACAGCACGGCATCCGCCGCCATGGCCTTCGCCATATGCTCTTCCGAAATCGCCTTGCCATGGGCGTCGTAAGCACAACCGCCCACCAGCCCACGGTCGGTCTCGAAGCGCGCGATGCCTTGGGCATTGAACCACGCGATGATCGCCTCGGCCTCCTTCATGACTTCCGGGCCGATACCGTCGCCCGGAAGCAGGAATAGATTGTAGCTCGCCATGTCACGCCCCGAATGTTGGATTCGGGCGCGAGAGGTAGCGTTACCGGACGGCGCAAGCAAGCCCCTTGATACGCCAGCTTTTGGCTGGCGTGGAAACAACGCATCAGCTATGGACGGGGCGGATTGGTGCCGCGGCGGCCGCCGCGTGGAGTTAGGATTGGCACGATGGAAGACAGCGATCTCGACGTCAGGCTGCGCGGCAAGACATTTATCTGCGGCGTCGGCGTTCAGAAGGCCGGAACCACATGGCTTTATGACTATCTCAACGGCCTGCCCGAAATCTATATGTCATCGCGCAAGGAGTTGCATTTTTTCGACAAGGGCAACATCGCCAAGGGGTCGAGAATCGAGAATGCCACGTTACGCACGCTAAAGCGCCTGTTGGAAGGCATCGACGAGAATGCTCCGGTAAGCTACTCGGACAAGCTCATTGAAGCCCTGGACATCCTCAGGATGCACCATGACCCGCAGGGCTACACGCAATATTTCGCCAGCCGTGCCGGGGACCACAAGTTCTTCGGCGAGATCACGCCGGCCTATTGCATGATCGGCCGCGATGGCTTCACCCGCATCAGGTCGCTGTTCCCGCGCGTGAAAATCATTTACCTGCTGCGCGATCCGGTTGACCGCCACTATTCGCTGATGCGCATGAACGAGGAAGGCCGCAGCGAGCCCGGTTTGGCGCTGCGCAGCTTCCTGCCCGCACTTGACCGGCCATTCCCGCGCCAGATGGCGGATTACCGCTCGCATATCGAAGCCTTGCAAGCCGTTTTCACGCCAGACGAACTGTTCATCGGTTTCTACGAGACGCTCTTCACCGAAAGCGAAATTCGCCGCCTGTGCAGCTTCATCGGCGTCGAATTCAAGCCTGCCTCGTATAACACGAGGATCAACACCTCAAACACCGAGGCCGGACTGACGCCAGAGATGGTGGCGGCGGCGCGCCAGAAGCTTGATGCCACCTATGCTTACTGCCGCCAGACATTTCCAGATCTTCCCGCCGGCTGGCGCGCCTGATCAAACGGGCTGTACCGATGCCACACGGAAAGTCCGCAAGGTTTCGTCCTCGCGGATCGAGACATATTCGCCCAACGTAAAAACATGGTCGCCGAAGCGATACCCCGCCTCGTCGTCCTCTTCATCCGAATGAATGTCATAGTGGAACGCCCATGAACCGCCCGGCTTGCGGATCAGGTGTCCGATATCGTCAGCCTCGCCCGGCCGGAAGCGCCGAACCCGGCAATTGGCACGGCGCGTATGCCATTCGTCCGGATTGATTTTGCCCGTGGCATCAAGCGGCGCGGCAAACTCATAACCGATCGCCGGGGACCCCGCAGGGTGTTCATGGTCGCGCGCCAGTTCGAGGCGGATCTTGTTCAACATGACGAATGTCTCCTCAGTGCGACATCAACACGGGTCTGGTCATGCGCGTCAGCACGAAGCGCGTGGCACCGCCGAAGATGAATTCCGCCAGCCGCGAATGGCCATAAGCTCCCATGATGATGAGGCCCGCACCGCAATCATCGGCACAGCGCATCAGCGCCTGGCCTTCGTCCATGCCGTCGGTTGCATAGGATTGGACAGTGGCCTTGACCCCATGGCGGGCCAGCGTCTCGGCAAGATCGGCACCGGCAACACTGCCGCGCAAATCCGGGTCCTTCTGCGGGTCGACCCTCACGATCCGCACCTTGTCGGCGAGCTTGAGCAGCGGCACGGCATCAAACGCCGCACGCGCCGCCTCGCGACCGCCGTCCCACCCGAGGACGATATCCGCCAGCGACAGCGCCACCGGACCCTTGGCGGGAAGCACGATCACCGGCCTCCCTGCCGCCATCACCACCTGTTCGACGAAGTCGCGTTCCACCCCGGTGATCTCATCCGGATTGGTTGCCGACACGATAATCAGATCGGCGCTGCGCCCGGCAGCAATCACTTCGTCGGCGATGACCGGGGTATGGGCCTCGATCTGGTGGAAATCATGCGCCAGGCCTTCGCGCGCCAGGGCTTCCTCGAAGCTCTGCTTCACGGCCGCCGCATTATTCTTGAAGAATGTCCGGTTGCCCTCGAATACCTGGGGTGCCGCCTCGAAACCGACCGACGGATAGACCTGCACGGCTGGCACCACATAGAGGCCTGAAACATGCGCATCGGTGGCCCTGGCCAACATCACGGCTGCGGCAATCGCCTCGGCAATGCGGCCGACCTCGTTGAGCGACACCAGAATTGTCTTGTAACTCATCGCTTCATCCTCCTCGTTGACAGAAATTATGGACGGCGGAGCTGAGCGGGTCTTTGACCCCGATCAATCAATGCTGCGGATCATACTGCCCAGCCGCCTGCGCCAGACGGTTGATGTCCGGCACCGAGATCAGGCGGTTGGTGCTGAGCCGGATGACATTGGCAGTCTTGAGGCGGGTCAGTTGGCGGCTCACCGTCTCGATGGTTAACCCCAAATAATCCGCCATGTCGGCGCGTGTCAGCGGCAGATCGACGGTCGCCATGCCGGGCGTCGTCAGCGCGCCCTTGTGTTCGCAGCCGGCCGTCACCGAACGCTTGGCCAGCATATAGAGGAAACTCGCGACCTTCTCTTCCGCCGTCTTGCGGCCGAGCAGCAGCATCCAGTCGCGCGCCGCGTCAAGCTCGTCCAGCGTGTGCTTGAACAATCGCTGTTGCAGCCCCGGATATTCGCCCACCAGCCGCTCGAAGGCGGCATTGGGGAATGTGCAGATCTCGACGTCGGTCGCCGCTTCCGCCGTGTACGGATTGTTTTTGGAATAGGCGCGGCCGAGGAAATCAGGTGCAAACAGCAGGCCGACAATCTGCTGGCGCCCGTCGGGCAGCGTCTTGGTCAGCTTCACGGCGCCCGAGATGATGTTGGCGAAAAAATCCACCGGTTCTTCATCGGAAATGATCGTCTGGCCGACGGTCAGTTTCTTGCGATGGGCGATCTGCGCCAGTTTCTTGATCTGGACGTCGTCCATGGCACCACAGACCGCCTGATGCCGCACTGTGCAGTGCTCGCAGCGCTGCAGAACATCCGTCAGCCCATTCGGAAGTGAGCCATGCATGGCAGTACCATCGCCTGTTTTGATCCCCTGCGCAACATTTAGTGCTTGCCGCCTGAATTACACCTGCGTCGCATCGCCCCAGACTTACGTCCCGCCTACTCCGCCGCCTTCAGCGCCATCGGGTTGTTGGGATGACCGGTCCAGTTGGCATACTGGGGGTTAATGGTCTTGCCAGTGCGCGCGTCGACGCCTTCGGTCTGCCGTACCATAGTGATGCAAGCCTCGACCGGGCAAACCTCGACGCAGAGGTTGCAGGCGACGCATTCATTGTCCATCACCTCGAAGTGCCGCTTGCCATCCTTTTCCTGCATGATCGCCTGGTGCGATGTATCTTCGCAGGCCGCATAGCAGCGCCCGCATTTAATGCACAGGTCCTGGTCGATCTTGGCCTTGGTGACATAGTTGAGATTGAGGTACTGCCAATCGGTAACATTCGGCACCGCCCGCCCACGGAAGTCCTCTATCGACTTACAACCCTTCTCGTCCATCCAGCGGGCAAGACCGGTCGTCATTTCTTCGATGATGCGGAAGCCATAGGTCATCGCCGCCGTGCACACCTGCACATTGCCGCAGGACAGCGCAATGAACTCCGCCGCATCGCGCCATGTGGTGATGCCGCCAATACCGGAGATCGGCAAGCCGCGGGTTTCGGAGTCACGGGCAATTTCCGAAACCATGCTGAGCGCAATCGGCTTCACCGCCGGCCCACAATAGCCACCGTGGCTGCCCTTGCCGTCAATCGTCGGCTGCGGTGCAAAATTGTCGAGATCGATCGAGGTGATCGAGTTGATGGTGTTGATCAGCGACACGGCATCGGCACCGCCCCGCATCGCCGCTTGGGCGGGTTTGCGGATGTCGGCGATATTCGGTGTCAGCTTGTCGATCACCGGCAGGCGCGAGTGCTGCTTGCACCAGCGCGCCACCATCTCGATATACTCCGGCACCTGGCCGACGGCCGCCCCCATGCCGCGCTCGCTCATGCCATGCGGGCAACCGAAATTCAGCTCCACGCCATCGCATTCGGTTTCCTCGACGCGGGCCAGAATGTTTTTCCAGGCGTCCTCGTTGCACGGCACCATCAGCGACACGATCATCGCCCGGTCCGGCCACGCCCGCTTCACCGTCTTGATTTCTCGCAGGTTGATTTCAAGATCGCGGTCGGTGATAAGTTCGATATTATTGAGACCAAGCAAGCGCCGGTCGGCGCCATGAATGGCACCATAGCGCGGCCCGTTGACGTTAACGATCGGCGGCCCAGCTTCGCCAAGCGTCTTCCACACCACACCACCCCAGCCCGCCTTGAAGGCCCGCACCACATTGTATTCCTTGTCGGTCGGCGGCGCCGAGGCGAGCCAGAACGGGTTTGGAGATTTGATTCCGGCGAATAGCGAACGAAGGTCAGCCATGATGTCCTCCTAAGCCTTGAGGAAATTGTTGATCGATTCCGCCGCCCGCCGGCCGTCATCGACGGCGGCCACCGTCAGGTCCTTGCCACCGGCAACACAATCGCCACCAGCCCAGATGCCCGCCACACTCGTGCGGCCTTCCGCGTCAGCCTTGATGCGCGAAGCCTCCAGCACGAGCGACCCTCCCAGCACATCGACATAAGTCTGGCCAATGGCCTTGAAGATCATGTCAGCGGCAAAGTCGGCGGTTTCACCCGTCGCGGTCAGCTTGCCCTTCACATCCTTCACATACTCGCAACGCAAGCCAACGGCAGCACCGTTCTT
>JANLTS010000370.1:0-4303 GCA_031363045.1 Hyphomicrobiales bacterium | reverse complement strand
CCATGACAAAGCCCCCGTCGGTCGTCGCGGACAGCGCAGCATCGCTGGAAAAAGCATTGGCATTGTCACTGACAATGAACTCGGATCCGAGTTTCTGGCCGAGGAAGCCGAACTTCTGGGCTCTCAGAACACTTCCACCGCTTGGGCTGCTGTCGGTCCAAACCGTCAGAAAGCCGTCACCCAGGCGGACAATCGCGGGTTGTGTCTGATCATCACCACCCGGGCCTGAATCGGTGGTGTTTGCCTTGACGCTGAAAGACCATAGCTGGGCCATGAATTCACTCCACAGGCCCCCTCAAAGAAAACCTAAAGTCAGATTGTTCACTTGGCAAGCGTCAAAACCAACACCTCAGTGGCTGACGCGCCGCGCCTGATAGGCGTCAATCTCGGCATTCAGCTTCGCCGGTGTCCAGGCATCGCGCAGTGCCTGGCGCAGAATATCCTGCTGGCTGGCTGGCGCCAGGCCGCTCAACGGTGAATCGATATCGAGGTTGCAAGGGAAGGGATAGCCCTCACCAGTGGCGGCAATGAGATTTTCCAGATCGCGGGCCTTGAGTTCGCCGCGCTGCTGCATCGCCAGCATGGTGGGATAGAGGTGCTTGCTGATGCGGGCGCGGTCGACGATCTCGATTGAGCGGCCATAGCCGGAACCGATCTGAAACAGGTTGGCCAGCCGTTCGGTTGACGTCGTCACGTTGGTTCCCGCCGCATGGAAGAGGGCGGGGTTGAAAAACATCGCGTCGCCCTTGTTGAGCGGCAGCTGCACGAAATGTTCTTCGAAATAGGCGCGGAACTCCGGCACTTCAGTTGCGAAATAGCCAGGCAGATAGCGCTGCGAGTAGGGTAGTATCTTGGTTGGCCCGCTTTCGATCGGCATGTCGCAATGGGCCACAGCGCCTTGCAGCGTCAATGCCGCGGAAAGCCTGTGGACGTGGGCTGGATATTGCCTCAGCTGTTCTTCCTGCTGGAACCCCATGTGATAATCACGATGTGGGGTTTGTGCGGCACCGCCGGGGTAAACCAGATTCACCTGCGCCGTGATCTGGTAGAGCGGCCCCAGCCACGAACGACTGACGGCTGCGAACATCTCGTTGCTGCTGTAGCGCGCGAAGAGCTCGGGTGCCAGCATGCAGAGTTTCTCGTGCGAATTCCACACCCTGGCATTGGCGCCGGCCTTGCCGAAGTGATCGCCCTTGCCGGCTTTGGCGGCGCGCTCATCGGCGATGATCTGCTTCAACACCGCGCTCACATCATCAATCAGTTTGGTGTCGGTGAAGGCGTTGCGGAACACCACGACGCCGGGGCCATCGAGGAAGATTCCGTTCCACTCAGCCATGAGGTCCATCAAAGCAGTCTCGTCACCCACCGCGCCACGCAGGCGCCGTGCATCGTAGACCGGCACGTTGCGGCTGATCTCGTCGGCCAACGGATATTGCGCAAGCGTAGCTTCGATTTCGACCAGGCTGCGGAAGTCCGCGAGAGAACAACTGGCTAACGTCATAAACACCGGCTGGCGGAGCGGCTTGTCGTAAACGTTCATGGCAATAGACTCCAGTGATCGGCGGAATGATGGTGATCCGAGTTATCCGCCAGGAGTGCCGAGCATGTCAAACAGCAACGCAGATACCAGCAGCCGGTGATGACACATCACCGGCCACGGGTCCTTGTATTGACTTTAGAGGATCGCGAAATCCTGGGCTGAAAGGGTGAAGTTATCCACGCTGAAGATGTCGATCGCGTTGTTGCCGAAAACCACTGTCACATGATTTGTGCCGTTGCCTGCGATGGCGAGATCGCCGAAGCCCGCTACAAGGTTGGAATTGATTTCGATGGTGTCGATACCATCCTGCCAGTCGAGGATTTCATCTGCGCCTGCGTTGTTGCCGGTGAAGACGAAGGTGTCGCGGCCGCCGCCGCCTGTCAGGTCATCGTTGCCGATGCCGCCGTTCATGCGGTCGCCTCCGCCATCGCCGCTGAGTGTATCGTCATCGGCGTTGCCTGTGAGTTCGTCGCTCTCGGTGCCGCCGGCGATGGTGTCGTTGCCATCGCCGCCGTTGATCGTGTCCTGGCCAGATCCCCCGGTGAGCCTGTCGAGACCACCACGGCCTTGCAGCGTGTTGTTGCCGGTGAAGGCGATGAATTCGTCGTTGAGATCGGTGCCCTTGATGGAGTTGTCGCCATCACCGCCAACGATGCCTTCGATCGATATAAAGCTGTCGCCCAGCGCGGCACCCTGGAAGATGCCGTTCAGCAGGTCGATCGTCACCGCGCCGTCGTTGCGATAGTCGGCGAAGTCGAATTGGTCGCCACCGTTCAGTGTATCGGCGCCAAGGCCACCCGACAGCAGGTCGCTGCCACCGTTGCCCTTGATGATGTTGTCACCGGCATTGCCGCGCAGCGTGTCGCCTTCGGTGAGCGAGCCGGAAAGGTTCTGGAAATTGGAGATTGTGTCGCCCGCAGCGTCGCCTGCCGCCAGCAACACACCATCCAGAGACATGTTGACGCCGACAGAATTTTCGTAGCTCAGCGTGTTGATGCCGGTGCCGCCGTCTAATGTATCGCCCGATGCACCGCCTTCGATGGTGTCGTCGCCGCCCTGACCCTTGATGATGTTGACACCGGCATCGCCGGTAAGCCGGTCAAAGCCGTTCGAACCTGTGAGGTTCTCGATCGAGTTGAAGGTGTCAGCCGCGGCGTCGCCACCCGAAGCGGTGCCCAAAGCGAGATTGACTTGCACGGGGAAAGCCGAAAGCGAGTAATCGGCGGTATCGTTGCCTTCACCACCGATCAGCTTGTCTCCACTTCCCAGACCCGCAAGTGTATCGTTGCCAGCGCCGCCATCCAGTGTGTTGCTGGCGGAATTGCCGGTCAATCTGTCGCTGCCCGCCGAGCCGGTGAGGTTCTCGATGCCGGAGAGCGTGTCGGTCTCGGTGGTCGTGGAACCGCCCAAGTCGAAGCGTGATGTCCGGAATACGATGGCTTCGCCGTCGGCAAGCGATGCCTCGACGCGGACACTACCGAGGAAGAAATCGGCGGTGAAGCGGGCAGTGTCGATGCCGTTGCCACCGATCAGTGTGTCTGATCCGACACCCCCGTCGAGAACATCGTTGCCGTCGCGGCCATCGAGTTCGTTGGCGGCACTGTTGCCAGTGATGGTGTCGGTGAAATCGGTGCCGGCGACATTCTCGATTCCCGAGAGCGAGTCGGTTTCGAGTGTCGTGGTGACAAAATCAAACGGCTTGGTCTGCAGTGTGGTGCTCAGCAGTTTGGCGGAGCCAGCGGTAATGCCGCCGGCCAAAGTGATCGAGGTGCTGATCGTCGTGAAGATGCCGTGCGCCGTGCCGTTCCAATCCTGGAACAAAGCGGTATCGCTGCCTTCGCCGCCGATGACCTTGTCATTGCCAAGGCCGCCACGCAGCGTGTCGTCGCCTTCGCCGCCGTCAACGGTGTCGGTACCGCTGCCCGCCAGCAACGTGTCGTTGCCGCCGAGGCCGAGCAAGGTGTTGCTGGCGGCGTTGCCGAGCACAAAGTCATTGTGGCTCGACGCAAAGACATTCTCGATGTTGAACAGCTTGTCGCCTTCGGCCTCGCCGCCGGAACCGCTGCCACCATTGCCGAAGTCAAGCAGCGAAATCGAAACCGCCGCTGTTGAACCGAAATAGACGGCGGTATCATTTCCGGCGCCGCCATCGATCACATCAAAGCCGCCACCGCCTGAAATGTAGTCGTCGCCATTCCTGCCGTTGATGATGTGGCTGGCGGAAGAGTCGAAAATGTTATCGTCGAAATTGGTCAGGTCGATTTGTTCGATGTCGCTGAACACCGCCGATGTGCCGTTGCTGTCGCGGATGAAGCCGCGCTGACTTTCAAGCGCCTCGTAAACGCCGATGTCGGCTCCGGCTCCCTGTACGAAGGATCCCACAAATCCAGGCACGAAGGTATTGACCATGTTGACGGTGACACCGGCGTTGGCTTCGTTCACCGCCACCGTGGCGGGTACACCACCAACGGTGATGACGGTAGCGGTCTGGAACACGATCTTGTCGAAGCCGGTGCCACCGGAGAGGATGTCGGTTCCGAAGTCACCGAGATTGGTTTCCACGGCCAGAGTGTCGTTGTTGTCGCCGCCAAACATCCGGTCATCGCCGATGCCACCAAACAGTTGATCATTGTCGTCGCCGCCGGACAGCAGGTCGCCGCCGCTGCCGCCGAGGAGCAGGTCATTGCCGCCGCCGGTTCGCACTTCGTCGTCGCCGCCGAGGGCAAAGATGGTGTCGGAACCGGTGTCGGGAACCGTCGAGAG
>JANLTS010000344.1:0-6141 GCA_031363045.1 Hyphomicrobiales bacterium | reverse complement strand
TCGTCGATGCCGAGATGGTTCATCATGGCATCATCGACAAATCGCTTAATGTGATGTGCACGCTCAATGACCCCAAGACACGCGGTCTTGCCACATCACGCGGCACCACACGTTCAGCTGCGGCTGTCGATCTCTGGGTGCCGCATTTGAAGGGGAGCGTCGTAGTCATCGGCAATGCGCCGACCGCCCTCTTCGCGCTGCTCGAGCTGATCGACAATGGCGGCCCAAGGCCCGCCGCAATCATCGCCATGCCGGTTGGTTTTGTCGGAGCGGTCGAATCCAAGGCAGAGCTTCTGGCTGACCCTCGAGATATTCCTTTCGCAACCTTGCTTGGCCGCCGCGGTGGCTCGGCCATGGCAGCTGCCGTCATCAATGCCATGACGCGGGATGAAACCGCATGACATGGCTCACCATCATTGGCATGGGGGAGGATGGCTACGATGGCTTGCTCGCCCGCGCCCGCCTGGCCATCGCCGAGGCCGATGTCATCGTCGGCTCCGAGCGGCTCCAGGCATTCCTGCCTGCGACAAAGGCCGAATTGCATGAGTGGCCGCAGCCCTTTTCCGCAGTCGTTGAGCGCATTCGGCCGTTGCGTGGGCGCAAGACCGTCATTCTTGCAACTGGCGATCCGCTCAACTATGGCGTCGCCCGCAAACTGATGACCTTTATCCCCTTTACCGAAATGGAAATTATTCCGCATCTCTCGGCTTTCTCATTGGCCGCCGCGCGGATTGGCTGGTCATTGCCGGATTGCGATACGCTTACGCTCCACGGCCGCCACGCCGCCAACATCGAAGCCTTCATCCAGCCGGATGTGCGGCTACTCGTATTGACCGAAGACGAAACCACGATTCCCGAAGTGGCGCGCCGCCTTGTGGCGCGAGATTTTGGCAAGAGTGAAATGACGGTGCTCGAGAACATGGGGGGGCCACGCGAACGCCAATCCCGATTCACGGCGGAAACGTTGCCACCCACGAAGTTTTCACGTCTTAACACGCTCGCGATCCACTGCATCGTATCGCCCGGTGCCCGCGTGCAATCCCGCATTGCCGGTCTTCCAGATGATGCATTCGAGCATGATGGCCAACTCACCAAGCGCGAGGTTCGCTCTGCAACGCTCGCCGTCCTGGCACCCTCGCCCGACAAGCTGCTGTGGGACATCGGCGCCGGATGCGGCTCCGTGGCAATCGAGTGGATGCGCAGTTGCCGTGGCTGCGAGGCAATTGCCTTCGAGCATGACGCCGAACGTCTCCGGATGATTGCTACGAATGCCGATCGCCTCGGCACGCCACGTCTCAAGATTGTCCCCGGAGAAGCACCCGCAGCACTCGGCGACCAGCCCGCACCAGATACCGTGTTCATTGGCGGCGGTCTCGGCATTCCCGGCGTGTTTGAAACGGCGTGGGAACACCTCAAGCCCGGCGGCACCATGGTGGTGAACGTAGTCACCATCGAGGGCGAACTCCATCTCTACGACCTCCACGAAAAGCATGGTGGTGATCTTGTGCGCATCGAGGTCTCACATCTCACGAATGTCGGACGTCTGCGCGCCTTGCGCCCGCGCATGGCAGTCACCCAATGGCGAGCACAGAAGCCATGGTGAAGACAGGCATACTCTATGGTGTCGGCGTCGGCCCCGGTGACCCCGAACTGATGACGGTGAAAGCCTGGCGGTTGATCTCGATGGCCCCGGTCATCGCCTATCTCGCCGCCAATGGTAAGGACTCGACGGCCCGCGATATCGCGCTTCCCTTCATCCCCGATGACGCAGAGCACCTGGTGATCGACATGCCGATGCGCACCGAGCGCGAACCGGGTGAGAGAGCCTATGACTTCGGTGCCGCGGCAATCGCCGTTCATCTCAAAGCTGGCCGCGATGTCGTCGTGCTGTGCGAAGGTGATCCCTTCTTCTACGGCAGCTTCATGTATCTGTTTTCGCGTCTCGCAAGGGACTTCACCACCGTGGTCGTTCCCGGCGTCACGTCGATCACCGCATCCGCCGCCGCCATTGGCCGCCCGCTGTCGGCACGGAACGAGGTTGTGAAAGTCCTCCCCGCGACGCTTGCCGACGACCGCCTGCGCGAAGAACTCCTGACAGCGGAAAGTGCCGCCATCATCAAAGTCGGCCGCCATCTGCCGAAGATCAGGAACATCCTGGGAATACTCGATCTTACCGCGCGCGCCCATGTGATCATCAAGGCCACGCATGAGGATCAACGCACGATGCCGCTGGCCGACTTTGCGGAAGTCATCTTGCCGTATTTCTCCACCATCCTCGTCTACACTGGAGCCGAAGCGTGGTGAGACCGGTCATCTTTGTACTTGGCGTCTCGGCCCTGCTTCTGGCCCAAAAGCTCAAGTCGGAACTCGACGCCGAGATCCACACGCCCGAGTGTGTGGCGGGTGGCGACGTATCTTTTCCAAAGGCAACCACGCATCTGGCGCAACTCTTCAACGATGGCCGCTGCATCATCGGTTTATGCGCATCCGGCATACTCATCCGTGCCATCGGTCCGCACCTGAGGGACAAGCACAGAGAGCCGCCAGTGATTGCCGTTGCCGATGATGGTTCATCCATCATCCCACTGCTCGGCGGCCATCATGGCGCCAATGACATGGCGCGGAATATCGCAGCGATATGCGGCGGTCACGCGGCGATCACCACAGCGAGCGATGTGCGACTGGGGATTGCCTTCGATGAACCTGCAAACGGGTACAACCTCGCCAATCAGGATGACGCGAAAGCCGCAACCGCAGCAGCGCTGGCCGGAGCGCCCGTCGCATTGTACCGTCATCCCGGCGAAAGCCGGGACCCATTGAACCCGTTCCCCCGCATGCCGATGGCCGAATGGGCCCCGGCTTTCGCCGGGGTGACGGTGAAGGTAACGGAGTCAACCGAGACCGGAGATCATAGAACGTTGATCTATCATCCGTGGACACTAGCCGTCGGCGTCGGTTGTGAACGTGGCGCATCACTCGAGGAAGTAAATACTCTCGTTGCCGAGACCCTCAAAAACCACGGTCTCGCCGAAGAATCCGTCGCTTGCTATGCGTCAATCGACCTAAAAGAGGACGAGCCCGCAATCTTCCACTTGGCCTATCGCGAGATGCGCTATTTCTCGGCAGAAGAATTGCGCGTTGAAGCACACCGGCTGGTGACGCCTTCGGAGATTGTCGAACGCGAAGTAGGAGTCCCTGGAGTTGCCGAAGCCGCGGCACTAGCGGCGGCAGGTCCCGATAGCGAACTGATCGTGCCCAAAACCAAGAGCAAGCGGGCGACATGCGCCATAGCCCGCGCGCGAAAGCCTATTTTGGAATTGCCAGGCCGGATGAGAGGCGAACTCTGTGTCGTTGGCATTGGTCCGGGTAGCGCCGGAATGCGCAGCAGGTATGCGTCTCAGCAAGTCAAGTTTGCCACCGACTGGGTCGGCTACGGGCTCTATCTCGATCTCATCGCCGATCTGAGGACGGACCAAGTGGAACACCGCTTCCCCCTGGGTGGCGAAGAGGACCGCGTCCGTCATGCCATTGCCCTCGCCAGCCAAGGCAAGCGGGTTGCACTTGTCTGTTCCGGCGATGCCGGCATCTATGCCATGGCGGCGCTGGTTTATGAGGTGATCGACCTCGAGCCTTGCCGCATCGAGGTCAATGTCATCCCTGGCATCTCGGCGTTTCAGGCGGCGGCGGCCAAGGCTGGCGCGATGATTGGCCATGATTTCTGCTGCATATCGCTGTCCGATCTTCTCACCCCCTGGGAGGTCATCGAGAAGCGGGTGAAGGCGGCGGCTGAGGGCGATTTCGTTGTTTCATTCTACAACCCGCGTTCGCAAAAACGCCGCGACCAGTTGGAGCGCGCCTTCGCCATTCTGGGACGACACCGCCCACCCGATACGCCGGTGGTCATTGCCTCGAACCTTGGGCGGCCGGAGGAGAAGGTGCGGATCGTGGCGCTCGCCGATTTCAATCCGGATGATGTCGATATGTTGACGCTGGTCATGGTCGGCTCATCGCAATCCAAATCATTCAAGCGCGGCGATGGCAGGACCTATGCCTATACGCCGCGCGGTTATGCCAGGAAGAGAGATCACGCAGAATGACCGTTCATTTCATCGGCGCCGGCCCCGGTGCCGCCGATCTCATCACCGTGCGCGGGCTTAGGCTCATCCAGTCCTGCCCGGTTTGCCTCTACGCCGGCTCGCTGGTGCCGGAGGAGATCGTCAAGGCATCACCTGATGGAGCCCGCGTCATCGACACCGCTCCCTTGACGCTCGATGACATCATCGTCGAAATCGCCGCGGCGCATGCGCAGGGCCATAACGTCGCCCGCGTTCACTCTGGCGATCCATCGCTCTATGGCGCCATCGCCTAGCAGATGCGCCGCCTCGACAAGCTGGGAATCGACTATGATGTGACGCCCGGCGTTCCGGCTTTTGCGGCGGTGGCCGCCGTCCTCAAGACCGAGTTCACGCTGCCCGAGATCGCTCAAACGGTGATCCTGACGCGCACCGCGATGCAGGCCTCCGCCATGCCCGATGGCGAGACATTGGAGGAGTTGGGCCGCTCCAAGGCGACGCTGGCCATTCATTTGTCGATCCGTAATCTGGGTTACATCGAACGGGCGTTGACACCGCATTATGGGGCCGATTGCCCGGTGGTTGTCGCCTACCGCGTAACCTGGCCGGACCAACTGATCATCCGGGGAACGCTGGCGACGATTGCCAGACTCGTCCGTGCGGCGAAGATCACCCGCACCGCGTTGATCCTCGTGGGGCCGGTTCTCGATGCCCATGATTTCCGCGATTCCGCACTTTATGACGGCGCCCATGAACATGTGCTGCGAAACAGGAAAACCATTAAGGCTACCGGTTAACGAAAATCAAAAGGCTTGGGCACTAGGCTCTGTCTATCATGAACCAGATCGCTCCGATTTCGCTTTCCGTAACCGAACTGTCACCGCTTGATGTCTTAGTCCAGGACATCGTCGAGACGCTGGCGGCTCATCCGGCCCCCGAGCCACTCGATCCCGAGACATCATCGCGCGAGCGCTTCATGGAACTGCTCGTCCTGTCGCTCGCCAACCTGTATGGCAAGACGCCCGTCCCCGCTGCTCCGTTCAGCCGTGCCATCATGCGCACCGTGACAGAGGCGATGGACGACAATGATGCCGGGGCCTTCACCACCCGTGCTGACGACTGGATCCGTCTCGAAGGCCTGGTCCGCGCCCAGGAAGGCGCCAAGAACTATGTGCTGAACCGCATGGCTATCGCCGTGCTTTCCACCCCCACGCGCCACGGCACCGTCGGCGAGGTGATGGAACAGGTTATGAACGTCTACGTTGATTCAGGTCCCTCGCTGGCACTGCGCAAACTCACCCGCAACTTCGGAGCCTACTTCATGACCAGGCTGGGCCGCGGCGGCTAAAATAGCTGTCCCTGCCGTGGCGCGATGTGCGCGCCTTCGTGTTTCAACAGCCACACCTTGCGTTCGACGCCGCCGCCATAGCCGGTCATCGAGCCATCGGCACCAATCACCCGGTGGCAGGGGACGACAACGGCAATCGGATTGCGGCCATTTGCCAACCCCACGGCGCGCATGGCGTTTTTGTCGCCAAGCCGCCGCGCCAACTCGCCGTAGGAAATGGTAATGCCGCACGGAATGCGTTTCAGCTCCGCCCAGACACGGCGCTGGAACGCGGTGCCGCCACCGTCCGTCTCGATACCTTCAATGGCCTTGAGATCGCCGGCGAAATACTCCTTCACCAGCGTTGAAAACCCGAACGGGTCGTCCGCCGGCTGATGATCCGCCGCGCCAAACCGCAGCTTCATCTCGCGCGCCACGCGGTCGCTCGCATCCTCGAATTCGAGCAGCAGCAACACGTGGCCGCGCGCCATCAGCACCATAGGTCCGATGGGGGTCTCGATGCGGTCTGAGAGGATCGGCGTCATGTGCAGCATGATACACCCTTGCTGCTAGGCCCGGTCAATCCGGCAGGTGAAGCAATTATTGAGCGCCGAGCGGACGTGGACATAGGCGATGTCAGCGCGTTGCAACACTTTGGCGGCCTGGCCTTCAAGCTCGTTCGAGGTCACGATTTGTCCGGTTCCATAGACAATCCGATCATCCCAGCCATAACCTTTGATC